>URYF01000016.1 GCA_900551965.1 uncultured bacterium | reverse complement strand
TAAATATAAAATAATTACTAATAAAAATAAAATTTCTATAATTAAATCTTTTAATACCATGATTATCACATTTTTATTCTTAACAAAAAAAAGTGGTTTTATCCACTTTATATTAATATTCTTCTTAGCGTTTCATCTTTTTTTAGGAATTCTTTAATTGCTTCTTCATTTCTATAAATCATGTTGATAAAGTCCGTTATTGAAACTTCACATTTAAATGTTAAAACACCTTCATAAATATCTTCAAAAACTATTTTATTAATACGGTTTTCGACGGTTTTTATTTTATAATTGCCATGAGAAATACTATTTCTTATACCATTAATTATTGCCTTATTTCTTAAGTGATTTTCATTAAAATTTTCATAAAGTTTTATTTCATTTAATCTTATTAGTAAAGTTTTTAATTCTTCATAAATTTTATCTCTTTCTTGATATGATTTTTTTAAATTACTTTGTAAAATTGATTTAGCTTTTAAATTACCGCTTTTAGTTACTTGTAATAGACTTTGTTCATTTTTAGAAATTTTAGCATCCATTTCTGTAATTTTCTTTTTCTTACTTGCTAGTTCTATTAAAATACTATTTTTAAAGCCGTTATCCTTATTTATATATAAAACATTTATAGGGCTTAAATCAAGAGTGCTATAATCTAAACCATCACTTGGTATAAATGTATATTCATTACTATTTTCTAAAAACTTATCATTTCCATAAGAGAATATGGCTTCAAAAAGAGCAAATGATGTTGTTGCTAACTCTTCTAATCCAATTGTATCATAACTACATACAGTTTTATATTCTTCAAGAACTTTTCCATAATTAACTGTTTGATTTTCATAAGCAATTTGAAGTATTATCATATTCTTTTTTAGTGATTCTACCAAATGTTTTTTGGGATTAAGTCTACTCTCTAAATCTTTTTTCATAAATCTTATTTGATGTTCATAAGGCATATTTTTAGGGTAGTTATAATAAACATAATCAGTTATTTCTTCGATTAAATCTTCTTTTAAGGGAGTTTTTTTCCAATCAAAAGAGTAACCTTGATTAGCAAATTTCTTTTTAGCTTTCACTAGTAATCCTATAGAAGAATTTGCTTCATAAGCACTGGTAACCAAACCATCAGCTATTTTAATTATTTCATCATTTAAAGCTCCACCATCATGTTTTTCAAAACTAAAGCTCATTTTACTAAATGTTCTTAAAAAACCTTTTATTTCACTTTTAGTTTTTAATGACTTAGTTCTATTTTTATCAGGCTTATTTATTATCGCAATATCATTTTTATATTCGGTATTAGATGAGTTTAAATAATAACAATCTATGGATTTAGAAATCATGTTAATAACACTTGACATTCCAAGTGACATCATACAATTTTCAAGTTTAAATGAAATTTTCTTGTTTTCTAAATCTATAATAAATTCTCCATGTGCTAATTTATTTCTAATTAAACCAACAATTTCTTCTGGATTTTTAAATATTACTCCATCAATTTCAAAACCATCTTTTGTTTGAACGGCAACTTCTTTAACACAATTTAAGATTCCTTCATCAATGGTTTTACAAATAAAATTGTTTTTTGATCCTTCGATTAATTCTTCCTTAACAACAAATAAACTACACATTGCTAAACTGAATTTAGCCATGTAAAAATAATCTTCTTTTAATATGAAATCACTTACTTTAGAGTTCCCCATAAAACAATCAGATAAAAACATTGTATATGCTTTAATACCTCCATAAAGTAAGAAAAATGTATTAACATCCATTTTAAAACCCCCGTTTTGAGCTATATTTTAACACTTAACGAGTACATTTGTCAAATTAATTTTCATACATTTTGCCTTTACTATCTATTTGAAGTTCATATCCATATTCAAATATAAAGGAAATACTATAAATAATTAATGCGTAGACTATATCTGTTAGTTCTAATTCAGCTCCTAGATTTAACTCCATTAGTATACTACACATTACCCCATATATAAAACTAAATACAATATAAAATATTATAAAGAATGATATTTTTTTAATACGATTAATGTTATCTAAAGTAAATGGAGTATCTCCATTATGAATATTAAAGAACAATTTATACAAATTTTCAAACACTTTAGCTATACATACTATGCTAATTAAACTTCCAACTAGTAGTATTTCGGCATGGAATATTATTTCATCAAAAGAATGATTATTTATATATTCATAAGCTAGTTCTCCATATGTTGTAATACTAGCAACTTTGACATTAGATATGAGTAGGTCTGTTCCACTAATTCTGGCAGATTTACCTATGAATGGCAAAGCTAAGATCATTATGCTTATTAAAACAGCTACACCAATAAATATCTTATTTACTATGTTTGCCATTATATATATAATTTTGCTTATTAACTTCACTTTTATTTGCTTTTCTTTTTTAAATTTAACTACGCTTTCTTTTATTTCACTATCTAAAGATTCTATGTCTGTAAAGTCTTCATGTACCAAATCATTGATTTTACATTTAAATATTTCACAAAGACACATTATATTATTCATACTTGGAAAATTTTCTCCGGTTTCCCACTTTGAAACGCTTTGTCTTGATACTCCAAGTTTTTCTGCTAGATATTCTTGAGATATATTTTTTGACTTTCTAATATTTTTTAAGTTTTCACCAAATTTCATAAATACACCCTTTCTTTTTACAAAATAATTATATTATAAATTATCTAATTATTCTATCAACTTTTAAGTGCATTTTATTATTTTCTTGTCTTTATAATATCATCCTTCTTTACATTTCCTATGAGTAGTGAAGAATTTACATCATGATTTTTAAAATTATTATTAACTATCTTTTCATCATAGTTAGCATAACAATATTTACAAAAATGTTTACAGGAATTATATACACCAATGTCAACCATCTCTACACAGTTACATTTTCTTGCTTTCCAACTTTTATACTTTTTACCTGTTAATCTATATGCAAGTTCATGTGATAAACATTCCCCTTTTGTAAAACCATATTCTGTAAGATTTCGATTTTCAAAACAAGTTTGAACTTTCATATTGTTGAGTTTTGCTATTTTACTAAAATTTTTTCCAATTATTTTATAATCTTCTTCTGTAAATTTACGATACTGTAACACATTTTTGTTCTTTAAAACATTTTTATATTCATCTAGAAATGACACAATTATAGTTTCTACATATCCATTTAGTAACATACACAATTTTTTAAATGCTTTAATATGATAATCAATGTTATATTTTTCACTTAAGAATATTGGATCGTATCTTACAGAAACGTTTTCTTTGCCAATTGCTTGTGATATTTTTTTTACAGCTTCAATAACTTCTTTTTTTGAAGGAACGTTTGGTTCAATATCTCTTTTATATGGTGTTATTGTTATTTGAAATAAATATGGAATTTTAATTTTGTTTAAATCATTTAATATTGGTATTGGATTTTTAGTACAAAATAAAATTAAATCAACATCTGAAAAATTAATTCTATTTACTAACTTAGGATTAAAAGGATTTCTTACATCCACAAAACCTGCTTCTACTCTTTTAATTAACCAATTTTCGTAAAATGCTATAATATCTGTTCTTCCACTTATATTTAATATCATTTTTCATGAGTTATTATTATTGTGAAATTATATTTTTATATTCACTATAATAATTTATTTCCTTTCATATTTTTTATATTGACTTTATCAATTGTCTTTACAAGCAAATTATATTATTAGATGAAATATTTGTCAAATTAAGAAAAACTTATTGACAAACTTTAAAAAAAATATTAAGATTATACTAGCATGATACAAGTCATGCTAATAACCTGATCTCTCTTACGAATCTCAATGTGAAGAGATCAACCAAAACCCCCTGAAGGAGCCGAAAGGCTCCGTTTTTAATATATTATTTAATAAATTAAGTTGATTCTTTCATAATCTCATTTAATATGATATCATATTAATAACTAAATGTAAGGAAGTGATAATATGAGTTTTTTAGTAAGAGAAATAACTAAAGATGATAGGCAAGAACTAGAAAGTATGGCAAAGGAATTTCAAAATGCAAATGATGAATATCTTTTTGAAGGAATAAATAATTTTCAAAACATATTAGATCATTCTTTTGAAGAGTTTTTTAAATCATTAGAAAAAAACAAACATATTAGTGATACTAATCCAAATTGGGCTAATCAAACTTCATATGTTTTAGCTGATGGATTTGGAAAAATATATGGTGCGGCAAATGTAAGACATGAACTTAAAGGGAAATTATTTGAAATCGGAGGAAATGTTGGCTATGCTATTAGACCAAGTGAAAGAAAAAAAGGATATGCTACCACTTTGTTAGATTTATTATTAAATGAATTTGATAAACTGGAAATTGAAAATGCTTTAGTTACATGTCGTGAAAATAATATAGCATCTAAAAGAACTATGAATAAGTTTATTGGAAAGTCTGATACATTAGTACCATCTATGCATGAAGGTATTATGGAATATAGGTATTGGATTTATGTTAAAGATAATTTAAAAGCAAAAGAAGAGTTTACATCTAGGTAAGCTCTTTTTGTTAATCTAAGAAATCTATTTCTTTTATAATTTTAGTATAATATTCATAATTTAGATAAGATTTATTATCTAAAAATTCTTTAGCATCAATATTAGCTTGAGATAATATATTAAAATCTCTTTTTAGATTAGCGATTTTAAATGACATATCTCCACTTTGTTTAACCCCGAATAAATCGCCTTGTCCCCTTTGTTCAAAGTCCTTTTCTGCAATATAGAAGCCATCAGATGATTCTTCCATTACTTTTAGTCTTTCATTGTTAAAAGAATTAGTTACTAAATAACAATAACTTTGAATACCACTTCTTCCTACTCTACCACGTAGTTGGTGAAGTGTTGCTAGTCCAAATCTTTCGGCATTATATATAACCATCATTGTTGCATTGGGAATATCAATACCAACTTCAATAACTGTCGTAGATATTAAAATATTTATTTTATTTTCTGCAAACTCTTTCATTAATTCATCTTTTTCTTTTTGTTTTAATTTTCCGTGTAATATTTCGATCCTTACTTTATTATTGAAAGCTTTATTTAATTTTTCTTTTAGTTCCATTACGCTATTTAAATTTAGTTCATCATTTTGTTCTATTAATGGAGAAACAACAAATATTTGATGATTAAGTTTTAATTCTTCATACATTTTTAATAATACTTCTTTAATGTTTTTTTCATCTGCTATTTTAGTTATTATTTCTTTTCTAATATTTGGTTTAGTCTTTATTTGCGATAAATCTAAGTCACCATAAATAGTTAATGCGTAAGTTCTAGGTATTGGTGTTGCTGATAAATATAATACATCTGCTTCGCCATTTAACCCTTTATTTTGTAATAAGTTCCTTTGGTTTACTCCGAATCTATGTTGTTCATCGGTAATTACTAGCCCTAAATTTTTAAAATTTAAATTATCATTTAATAAAGCATGTGTACCTATAACTAAATCTATTTCTCCATTTGTTATTTGATTATAAATATTTTCTTTTTGTTTTTTGGTAATACTTCCTGTTAATAAACTGATGTTTATATCATATTCTTTAAAGTATTCTTTAATAGACTCATAATGTTGTTTTGCTAAAATTTCAGTTGGTGCCATAAATGTGGATTGATATCCAGATAGAAAGTTTGCTAAAATGGCAACAATTGCTACGATGGTTTTTCCCGAACCAACATCTCCGAGTACTAACCTATTCATCCTTTTGCTTTCTTTCATATCTTTTAAAATATCTTCAATAGTTGATAATTGATCTTTAGTTAATAAAAAATTTAGACTCGATAAAAAATCTTGGATATCATTGTCATTAAATTCTTTGGGTAGTCCTTTAGATTTTTTATTTAAACCTTTTAAATAATTAATTTTAAACATATATGTAAATAACTCTTCGTAAATAAGTTTTAATTCACTTTGTTTTATATCGTTGATCATTTTTGGTTGATGTATTTTTCTTATGGCATCATTCTTTGTTAATAGTTTATAATTTTCATTTAAATAATTTGGTATATTATCACTTAAAGATATTTTAGTTGATAAGGCACTATTTATAATATTTTCTAAACCTGAATTTTTAATGCCTTCGGTTAAATGATAAATAGGTTCAATTCTTTCTTCATCAACATTAAATTTAATATCATTGGCAGTAAATACATTTTTTATTTTAGAATATTTACCAATTATCACTATTTCTTTATCCACAGTTAGATTTCTTTTTAAAAATGATCTATTAAATATAGTAACTTTAAATTCATGATCATTATTTGTTGCAAAAAAATCTAATTTATTAAAATTTCTTTTGATATATGATACTTTTGGCACACTTAAAATTTTAGCTTTAATATAATAAGTCATTCTATCATCAGCATCTTCAATATTTATAAATTTAATAATATTATAACGGTATGGATAATATGTTAATAAATCTTCAACTGTATTTATATTAATTCTATTTAATATATTTATAGTTTTTGGGCCTACTTTTGGTAATAATTCTAAGTTCATTTTAACCTCCGTAAATATTATATCAGAAATTTTAAAAAATCGCTTGACAAATTACACTTTTTCGATTAAGATAGTAATCACCAATTCACTTAAAGAAGGCGAATTGGTGCTAGTATCACACTAGTCAACCCCTTTTTATTCTTTTAGGAGATTCCTTCGGGAGTCTCCGCTTTTTTTATACAAAAAAATAAGTGATTACTCACTTACTTTCTTATAATATTCATATCTTTTTATTGCATTTTCTTTTTGTTCTTCAAGTATTTTTGATGCAAATTCTTTATTTTTAATTTTTAAAGCATTAAATCTAACTTCATTATCTAAGAATGTTTCATATTTATTAAAATCTGGTTCTTTTGAATCAATATGATACTTTCCATCATATCTCATAAGAATTGTATAACCGCATTCTACCGCTAGTTTTTGTTCTTCACTTGATGTAGTCATACCAGTTTTTATACCATGTTCAATACATGGTGAATAAGCAATTATAATTGCTGGTCCATTATGTGCTTCAGCTTCATTGAATGCTTTAATTGCTTGCATCATATTAGCTCCGAGAGAAATTGATGCTACATAGCAATTTGGGATACATGATGCTATCTTAAATAAATCTTTTTTTATTGTTCGTTTACCAAAGTTAGCAAATTCTGCAACTGCTCCAAGTTTTGTTGATTTACTTGCTTGTCCTCCAGTATTCGAATATACTTCTGTATCTAAAACTAATATTTTAATATTTTCATTTGAGTGAAGGACATGATCTAGACCACCGTAACCAATATCATATGCCCAACCATCTCCACCAATTGCCCAGATAGTTCTAGCAGGAACATAATCAATTAAATCTTTTAATTCTTTTGGAATTAATTTATCTTCTAATTTTTCTTTAATATCCTTAGTTATTGCAAAATCATTTTCATTTTCTAACCATTTTGTGAATAATTCTTTAATATCTTCATCTGTTAAATCATCTGTTCTTAAATCAGGTGAAATACCTGTCGCTGCTAAGATTTTCTTAGCTCTAGTCGGTCCTATACCGAAAATGTAAGTTAATGCTACTTCCATTCTTTTGTTACGAGGTAGGTCTACCCCTACTAATCTTGCCATTTAATTTCTCCTTTTCTTTTGGCTTTTGTGCAAATTCAAGACTTTATCAAATTCAGCAATTTATTCTTTTTTTCATGACAATTGCCCGCTTTGGCGCCGTCCTTTATTTACACCGGGTGTTAGATTTTTTTTGATATGAGGCTTAAATACTTCCTCACCACCTGCTGATTTCCCCGCAAGTTCAGGATTTGGTTGTTTTACAAGGCTTTGCCGTTATTTCCCGCCTGGCAAATCGAAGATTTGTTCGTTCCTTTCACTTTTCGCTACAGTCACAACGGCGGTCATATTGTGTTTCGCACCTGCCGGTCTTGCTTAGCGCAAGCCCACTCTGTGCTTCACACCGGCTTACGCATCTAACCTTGTCTTTGTTTGTGTTTAGGGTTTTCGCAAATTACGGCAATTCTGCCTTTTCTTTTAATACATTTGCATTTGTCACACATTTTTTTTACTGATGATCTTACTTTCATTTTCTTTTCCTTTATATTTTTAACTTTGTGAGATGTCTTACTATTTCAGCCTGAAAGTTATACGGCCTCTGGATAAATCATACGGAGTCATTTCAACTTTTACTTTGTCTCCCGGAAGAATTCTAATAAAATTCTTTCTGATTTTACCTGATATATGTGCCAGAATTTCATGATCGTTTTCAAGTTTTACACGGAACATTGCATTCGGCATAGATTCTATTATTGTACCTTCTAGTTCTATTACGTCTTTTGCCATATTTTCCTCATTTTTCGGCTTTGTAAATCCGCCCATATACATGGAGCTATTTTAATTCTACTTGCAAAATATTTGATTGCAAGCAATTTGGAAGGTTTTTTAAGGTAACTTAATATTAATGAATGATTATTGTTTTTATAAAAATACAACACAACAAGTAAAACCGACTTTCAATAGAAACTCTTACATATTCATACTTTTAACATGTTTGTAAATTTTTATTAAGGTTTTTAATGTGCGAATTATTAATTAAATAATATGAAAATGTATAAATTTTAAAAACAATTTAAAATCTTGCAACAGAGAAAATCTCGTGCTAACATTAGATTATGCAAAAGGCTATTAATACTGTAACTATACAAAAAATGACACCTGATGACGTAGACGGAGTTATAAAGATTGAAGAGGCAGCTTACGGAGATCACCATTGGTCAAAAGCTTCATTCCTCAACGAAATAAGCAACGAACTTGCCAGATACTATTCTTTATACACACCTGACGGAATACTTGCAGGATATGCTGGCTGCTGGCACATTTTAGAAGAAGCACACATTACAACTATTGCGATTGCACCTGAATACAGAAGAAAAAATTACGGTCAAGCATTATTAAAACGCGTTATCGACGACTGTTACCTTGAAAAAATAAAATACATAACACTTGAAGTACGGGTAAGCAACACTCCGGCAATTAATCTTTACACAAAATACGGCTTCGCCTCATTCGGAACCCGCAAAGGGTATTATCAAAATAATAACGAAGATGCGCTTATTATGTGGACAAAAAACATTTTCTTTGATGAATTTAAAACGAATTACGAAAAACTGGTTGCAGATTTGGAAGGAAAAATTACCATAAATGAGTGAAGAAGTTTTAATACCAAAAATGACCAGAATTGACAAAACAAAAAGAAAGGTTAAAATACCTTTACTTAACTTTGCTGTAGTTATTTTTGGGACCCTTCTTATTATCGCATCAACGTTTGTTGATATCGGGATAAAACATTATATAATTCCTGCAAACCTTTTTTCAAACAATAACTTAGGACTTGAGGATTTCATATTCAGTTTTTACCTGATTCCGCAGGTACCGGTTATAATGTTCGTATGCGCTGTTTTAGGCAAAAGAATGTCCTTAACAAGTGTTGTATTATATATCCTAACAGGCTTATTTTTATTTCCTGTTTTTGCACTCGGAGGCGGAGTAAAATACATAGCACAATACGGATTTGGCTACATTCTTGCATATATTCCGGCAGTTTTAATCGCCGGTTCATTTTTAAACCAAAAATATTCTTTCCCAAACATGATTAAAGCTGCAATTACCGGAGTTCTGACAATTCATCTTGGCGGAATATTATATATGATTTTAATTGCGTTGATAAAACACCCCGGACACGGATTCATATCAAACTGGATATTTGCTCAAAGCGGCTTAAAAATAGTTTACGACCTTATCGCGGGTTTTATATGTATATTAATCGGAAAATATTTACATGCCGGTTTAAAGTTCATTAAAGAATAAATCTTGCAACCCCCGTTTAGATATGCTACAATGAGAGCAAAGAAGGGCGAACTTTATGAATATTTTACATATAATTTCAGATATTCCGATATTAATCGTAGTTATTGTATTTATAACATCTACAATATATTGTTTTTCAAAGTATGTTAAAACAGGTAAAAACCTTAATACCTTGATTAAGTATATGGAAGGATTTAAGAAGAACGATTTAAATTTCAGATTTAAAGAAATAGATAACTGGATGAATCAAAACCCTTATGTTTCTACTATTTGGATGGAATTTAAAAACACGCTTGTATTTTCAGAATCTATCGCATTAAAATCAGGCGGCAGCGATTTGAAGTATCAAGATGTATCATCTACGGTCCAGAATGTACAGACAACCTCTGACCCATTGTACTTCTTTAACGAAGAAACATTAATAACCTCAAAATTCAATTTCAAAATGATACAAACAATTCCAACCGTTCTAACAGGTTTTGGTCCGTTATTTACTTTCTTAAATATTGCAATTGCATTTGGTAAAATCGACTTTTCTACTCAGGAAAAAACAATCGCATCTGTTTCAAGCTTTATGGTAAGTATGCAAACCGCGGCATTAGTATCAGTAATCGCTGTAGGATCTTCGCTTGTTTACCTTATGATTGAAAGAATTATGTATAACAAATTATGCAAAACTCCGTTAACAAGAATCCAGGAAATTATGGGCGGATTATTTGCAAGTATTTCTGCTGAGAAATTCTTATATGAACTTCTAAGAGAATCAAAGGTTCAAAACAATTCTACATCAAATCTTATGTCAGAAATTCCGGCAGAATTTAAAACAGCATTCAACGCAAGTATGGCAACAAACCTTGTACCGTATCTTGAAAACCTGATATTCGGGCTGAACCAATTAAATAAACAGCTGAAAGAATCTTTGAAAGAAAAGAAAGCTTCAGATGTTGTAGATGAATTATTCTAAGGATAACAAATGGGAGTAAAATTCAGAGGACAACAAAATAACGGAGATTCAGAAGGAAATATTTTCTGGGTTACAATGGCAGACTTATTACTAGGTTTGGCTATTATTTTCATAACGTTGTTCGTACTTGCAATGACCGGATTTTCCCAACAAACTATTCAACAACAAAAAGTTCAAATGGAGGTGTCTGAAAAAATCGGGAAAGAATTAAAAGGAGCCGATGTCAATGTTGATATTGATAAAATGACAGGCGACTTAAAAATTTCAGACGTTGAGCTATTTGAATTAAGCAGTTATGTGCTTTCCGATAACGGCAAAAAATTATTGGACAAACTTGCTCCGATTTATATTAATTCAATATTTGCGGATAAAGAATTATCAGAACAAATTCAGTATATAATAATACAAGGACACACGGATTCACAGATGTTTGCAGGTGTAAATTCAAAAGATGAACAATTCTTAAAGAATATGGATTTGAGTTTAAAACGTGCGAACGCGGTTGCTGAATATATTTTCAAAACAAATTATGACAAGCAGTATTCTGAACAATTTAGAAAAATTGTCGTTGTAGAAGGAAAGAGTTATAATGAGCCTGTACTAGTTAACGGCATCGAAGACTTTGACAAAAGCAGACGTGTTGAATTAAAATTAAAAGTAAAAGACTGGAACGTATCAACAGCATTGGGATTAAAGAAAGATTAAAAACATGATAGACACTAACAATATATTAGAAACCATAAATATGATTAAGTTATACAATCTTGATATCAGAACCGTAACTCTTGCATTAAGCCTTAGAGATTGTATAGATAAAGACATTGACGTTGTTTGCGATAATATCTATAACAAGATAAAAAAGTATGCAAAAAACCTTGTAGAATACGCTGATGAATTGGCTGATGAATATTCTATACCGATTATCAACAAAAGAATTGCGGTTACACCGATTTCTTTTATCGGCGAATCCTGCACAAACCCTGATTACGTAAAAATAGCAAAAACGCTTGATAAAGCGGCAAAAGAAGTTGGAGTAAACTTTGTCGGCGGATTCTCGGCATTGGTTGAAAAAGGCTGCACAAAAGGTGATAAGTTACTAATTGAAAGTATTCCTGAAGCTCTTGCTCAGACAGAGTGCGTGTGTTCTTCAATTAACCTTGCATCTTCAAAAGCAGGAATAAATATGGATGCTGTTTTGAAAATGTCAGAGATTATAAAAAAAGCCGCAGAATTAACAAAAGAGCAAGACGGTATAGGAGCCGCAAAACTTGTAGTATTTTGTAACGTTCCGGGAGATAACCCGTTTATGGCAGGTGCTTTTTGCGGAATGGGTGAACCTGAATGCGCATTAAACGTTGGAGTTTCCGGGCCGGGGGTTGTAAGGGCTGCAGTTGAAGCTCTTCCTGAAGGTGCTGATATGAGTGAACTGGCTAACAAAATTAAAGAAATTGCGTTTAAAATAACATCAACAGGTGAGCTTGTCGGTAGAAAACTTGCAAAAAGACTTGATATCCCGTTTGGGGTAATCGATCTTTCTTAAGCTCCAACACCGGCACCCGGTGACAGCGTTGCTGGGATTTTCCAGGCTATGGGCTTAGAACATGCCGGCGCTCACGGAACAACAGCCGCATTAGCTATGCTTAATGATGCGGTCAAAAAAGGTGGCATTATGGCAAGTTCACACGTTGGCGGTTTATCTGGCGCATTTATCCCAGTCTCAGAAGATGCCGGTATGATTGAAGCCGCAGAAAAAGGTTATTTAACATTTAATAAACTTGAAGCAATGACATCTGTCTGCTCAGTTGGACTTGATATGATTGCAATTCCTGGCAAAACCCCGGCAGATACAATTGCCGGAATTATCGCTGATGAAATGGCTATCGGTATGATTAACAAAAAAACAACCGCCGTAAGAATTATCCCTGCATCAGGCAAAGATGTGGGAGATAAAATTTCGTACGGCGGACTTTTAGGAGAAGCACCTATTATGCCGGTGAATGAATTATCTTCAACAAAATTTGTAAAAAGAGGCGGACGTATTCCTGCCCCTATCCATAGCTTAAATAATTAAAAAGAAAGATACAAAAATGAGTAAGCAAAATTCTATTTCAAAATTTGATAACAGTTTAACCGAGTTTCTAATCAATGCACTGGCTGATAAATACGGAGATGCAAAATCATACGCATATCGTTATAATAATCTAAAAGTTTTTATGGACCCAAAGAAAATGTCACAACCGCATTTTTATGTACAAATCGGAATTTCCGAAGCCTGTTTTTCTATAACTGACGGTAAAAAAATAGAAGGCGGATTAGGCAACGAAGACGGATACGTAAAAAGATGGGCTGATCGCGCAAATATTCATAAAGAACTTGAAGCCCACTGGAAAATTCTAAAAGAAGCAATTGCCGCAGAACAAGAAGATGATGCAACTAAGAAATCAACTGCAACAGTCAAACTTAGAAGAGCTGAATCCGCTAATGCAAACCTTAACGTCGATATGACCGGTACCGGTATTGATAAATCAAAACGTCAAGATATAGAACGTAAAAAAAACCGATTCTCAGGATTTAAAAAAGATATTGACAAAGACAAGAAAGATACATAAAAAGGATTTATATGAAAACATTACATGAATTAGCAATAAAATTGCAGGATTACATTATCAAATCACAATCTGATGCCCATAACGAAACTAACATGAACGTCACAAAATACAACAACCTTAAACTGCGTATGGAAACGACATACCACTATCCGAATGTGATTGTATGTATCGGTATTTCAGAAGCAATATTTAATATTGCAGACGGGACAAAAACAGACGGCGGACTCGGACCTGATGAAAAATATGTAAGAAAATGGCTTGGTAGCAGTACTGTCATTGCAGATTTAAAAGAAATTTATATTGCAATGAGCGAACTTATTAAAGCTCAAGATGAAAGTAAAGCTATTAAAATCGAAGGCGAAGCCGACGAAGTTAAAAAAGATGCACCAAGAAAAAATAGAATTAAAGACCTGCTAACAGGAGAAATGGCTATGTCTTTGGAAGGTGAGCCGGCAGAAGGTGAAGGAGAAGATGTTGAACTTATGACAATGGAAGAAGATGTCAAAGAAAGAACACACGAATCACCCGTTGAAACCGGAGTAGACAATGGACCGGAAACTGTTGAACAGGTAAAAAAAGGGTTAAAAGATTATTTAAAATCTATGTTTCGCAGAATTTAACAGCCTAAAACGGATACACCAAAGTGAAAACAACAATTTATGCAATAACAGATTCCCACCAGGAAAGCCGAAATTTAAGCAGGCTTTTGAGCGGAATATATAATTTTGAAAAAGATTCAAAAATTCCATTTATAATACTTGATTGCGGGGATTTGTTCAAAGGAATTTACAACAAAGAATTATCAGTTAATGCGTATTTAAAAATAAAAAAACTTCTCCCAAATTCTGAAATATTTATAACAATCGGCAACAATGATTTTGGGTTTAAAAAAGCGGATTTTGAGTACTTAAAAAATACAATAAACAAATTTGAAACTGCGGGAATAAACGTTGTATGTGCAAACATTTCAGATAGTAAAACCAACAAAAAAGCCGACTGGGTTGAAGAATATAAAATTCTGAAAATTAATGGTCAAAAAATCCTTATAACAGGTTTTTGCCTGAACAATTCCTGTGCAAAAAAATTCAATTGTGAGCTTATACCGCCGGAAGAATGTTTTATAAATCTGATAAAATCAGTAAAAGAAAATTATGATAAAATCATTGTTCTAAATCATCACTGGTATCCGTATAGTAAAAAACTTATTGAAACCGCCGGACAAAACGGAATAAAAATAGATTTGATAATCGGCGGGCACGAGCATTCACCAATAACTCCGGACTTTGAAAATAACATTTTTTATCCGCTGTCATTTGCCAGAACAATGTATAAAATGACACTTGAAAAGGTTTTAAATAATATTGAAGAAATTCCGGCAGAAGGTTTGGAATTTATCCCACAGTTAGAAACCCCGATAGTTGAATATGAAAGAAAAACCGAATTAAAAGAACCTGTTGCAAAACGGGTGCTAAATCTTACAAAACGGTATTCTGATCCGTGTCCTTTAGGTACATTTATATCAGATAACATGAAAAAAGCAGGCAATACAGAGATTGCATTTCACTCAACAGGGTTCACTATGTACCCTCTAAGGCTGGAAGACAGCAGCACAATTACAAAATACGATATCGAAAAAGTCATATGTGCAGACTGCAGTATTGAAAAAGTAGACATATCAGCTGCTGAATTAAAAAAAGTTTTTGAAAACGCTGCAACATATCGAATGCTCAAAGACCGCGGAAACGCAAGATTTGTACAGTGTTCGCAAAATATATCAGTTACTGCAAAATTCCAAGAAAATAATACATACAAAATTCTACAAATAAATATTGATGGAGAAAATTTGCTTGATGAAAACCAAAACCCGATAAATCCTGATAAAAGATTCAGCTGCACAATTGATCCTTACATAGGTTCAGGAGAACAGGGATTTGAAGTTTTAAAAAATCTGCCAAAAGAAAAAGTTTTAATAAATAATCATGAAGTTAAAATTAACGAACTATTTTATAATTCACTAATAGAAGCTGATAAAAATTTTGACGGAAACTGCGAATATCCCAGTTTTAAATTTATCGACAAATAATCTAAAAAGTGGCAAAAATAAAAGATTTATGGTATAATCGGGCTATATACGTTTAAAAAGGAGATTTATCATGCACACAGAAGAAAGAACCTTTCTTGCCGTAAAACCTGATGGAGTTCAAAGAGGACTAATCGGGGAAGTTATTAAAAGATTTGAAACAAAAGGCTACAAAGTTATCGGTTTGAAAATGATTCAAGTTACTGATGAACAAGCCAGAGCACACTACGCAGAGCACGAAGGTAAACCTTTCTATCCAAGGTTAATCAAATACATCCAAAGCGGTCCGATTGTTGCTATGGTTGTTCAGGGTTACAATGCAGTAGCCGGCGCAAGACATATGATGGGTTCAACTGACCCTGATACCGCTGAAGTTGGTACAATCAGAGCAGATTTTGCCCAAGTAAAAGAATATAATATCGTTCACGGCTCAGACAGCGTTGAAAGCGCAGAAAGAGAAATTAAAATCTATTTCAATGAAAACGAGCTTTTCACAAATGGAAAATGTATGTCTGAACTTGTAATCGAAAGTCTTGATGCTGACAGCTAAAAACTTTTTATATTTTAAAGAGGCGCAAGCTAAAGCTTGCGCCTCTTTTTTACCCTTATTCAATGCCATATTTCTGTTCATGATATAATCAACTTATGAACGAAAAAGATTATTTTAATTACGAACTTATACACGAAGATGCGCAAACCGGAGCCAGAGCAGGGATTTTAACAACCCCGCACGGAAAAATTGAAACTCCGATATTTATGCCTGTCGGTACAAATTCTGCAGTAAAATCACTAACCTGTGATCAAATAGAAAATACAGGTGCTCAGATTATTCTTGCAAACTCTTACCATTTGTATCTAAGAGCAGGAACAAAAAGAATAAGAGATTTTGGCGGGATTCACGGCTGGATGAACTGGGATAAGCCTGTTTTAACCGATTCCGGTGGGTTTCAGGTATTTTCACTTGCTCATTTAAGAAAAATAACTGAAGACGGGGTTGAATTCCGTGATCCAAAAGACGGCACCAAACACTTTATTTCGCCTGAGGTTTCTATGGAAATCCAGCAGGATATCGGGGCTGACATTATGATGGCATTTGATGAGTGTGCTCCGTATCCTTGTGATTACGATACTGCAAAAGCTGCAATGGAGCGTACTCACAGATGGCTTGAAAGATGTTTTAAAGCAAAAACCAATCCGAAACAAGCCCTCTTTCCGATTGTTCAAGGTGCATTTTTTGATGATTTAAGGCAGGAAAGCGCAAGAGTAATTTCTACATTTGACGCTGTAGGTTATGCAATCGGAGGGCTAAGTGTTGGGGAATCTAAGGATATTATGAATCACTTTACAGAATTCACTGCCCCGCTATTACCTAAATATAAACCACGTTACTTGATGGGTGTCGGAACTCCGGAAGATTTACTTAACGGAATTAAACACGGTATTGATATGTTTGATTGTGTTCTTCCAACACGAAACGCACGCCACGGCTCGTTTTTCACCTGGAACGGTAAAGCAAATATTAAAAACGAAAAATTCAAAGATGATCACGCACCACTTGTTGAAGGATGTGACTGCTATGCTTGCCGCAACCATTCCCGCGCATATATAAGACACCTTTGGAAATGCCAGGAATCTACCGCATCAACACTTTTATCTATCCATAACATAAAATTCCTGATTGATTTTGCAAAACAATGCCGCAAAGCAATTCTTGAAGATCGTTATGGTGATTTTTACGCACAGCATTATAACAATCTTATAGGAAAACCGTAAAATTACGATTTTTTCTCACTTATACTGCTTTTTGAGCGCAATTTTCTATGGTAAGTAATTGCAAACCTGTGCGCTTCATCTCTTATTCTCTGAATAAGAAATAATGCGCTGGATTCACGCGGTAATAAAATTGACTCAGATTCGCCCGGCAGAAAAACCTCTTCCTGACGTTTTGCCAAACTTACAAAATCTATTCCCGAAACTCCCATAGATGCAACAATTTGCATAACACTTGAAAGCTGACCTTTACCACCGTCAATTATAATCAAATCAGGCTTTTCCCAACCTTTTTCACCTAAACGAGCTAAACGGCGGGTTAAAACCTCCTTCATTGATAAAAAATCATCAGGTTTACCTTCTGTAGTCTTAATCTTAAATTTTCTATACTCGGATTTTTTACTCAAACCGTTTATAAAAGTTACCATAGAAGCTACAGTGTTAGTTCCCTGAATATGCGAAATATCGTAACATTCCATTCGGTAAGGGAAATTATTTAGTCTGAGTTTTTCTTTCAAATAAGAACCTATATTATTAAAATCTTCATTAATCTTTGACATTTTTGAAAGCTTAGCATTATCCAGTACAACTTTTGAATTTTTATCCGCAAGCATTTGAAGCTCTTTCCCTTGCGCGGATTTTCCGTAACTTATTTTAACTTTTTTACCGGAAATTATATTCAGCCATTCTTCATATAAAGCCTTATCCCCAACAGCTTCCAGCTCATTTGATACAATTTTATCAGGAAACTCAAGCGACAAGGTATTGTAATATTCTTTGAAAAATGTTGCAAAAAACTCCGTTTTATCATCTTGCTCAACCTCGTAGGTAAAATCTTTTTTATCAATCAAACGACCTTCTCTAACCATCATAATTACAATAGCAAGAATGCCATCCTCGTGTTGAAGCGATATAACATCTTCATTCAATTTGGTGTTTTCATATACAACTTTTTGTTTTTCAAGAGTTTTTTTCAAATCCAGATAACTATCTCGCAGCCTTGCAGCTTTTTCAAATTGTTCGGAATCTGAATATTTCTGGATTTGCACCATTAATTGACTCATCAATTCAGACTGTTTACCGGATAAAAACAACTCAGCCTGCTGCACAATTGCTTTATACTCTTCACTTGTAACAAGATTTTGGCAGGGTGCAAGACATTTTCCTATATGATAATAAAGGCAAGGTCTTGATTTGAACTTCGGAGTTTTGCATTGTTTTAACGGAAATATTTTTTTCAAAAAATCAAGCGTTGAATGCATTGCTCGAATATCTGTATAAGGACCGTAATATCTGCCTTTTTCCGGGTTCATATTGCGTTTGCGCACAATCGAAATCCGCGGAAAATCTTCATTTGTGATAAGAAAATACGGATATTTTTTATCATCTTTCAATAAAATATTATATTTAGGCTTATGTTTTTTTATCAAATGACTTTCTAAAATCAAAGCCTCAACTTCGGTATTTGTAATGATATATTCCAAATGATCAATCTGAGAGACCAAAACATTAACCTTAACACTATCATGATGTTTCCGGTTAAAATAAGACATAACACGGCGTTTAAGAATTTTAGCTTTTCCAACATAAATAATCTCATTGTCGGAATTATAGTAAATATAACACCCCGGCAATGATGGTAAAAGCTTCAAACTTTCTTTCAACTTATCATTCATACACAAATTATATCATATTGAGAAAAAAGTATCAAAACCAATCAATTATCCTGATACAAAAAAAGGATGGACAAATTTGTCCACCCTTTTCAATATTATTATTTGCTACAATTATTCTTTAACATATTCAGCATCAATAACATCATCATCATTGTTGCTGCTATTTGCTGAAGAGCTTGATGAAGCACTTTCAGAATTTGCACTTTGAGCTTCTCCGCCTTCTTTTTGGACAGCTTCATAAGCTTTTTGAGAAATTCCGAACATTGTTTGCTGCAATTCTTCTGATAATTTTTTCAAATCATCAGTTGATTTGTTTTCATCAAGAGCTTTTTGTAATGCAGCTTTCTGTTCTTCTAATTTAGATTTGTCAGCAGCATCAATTTTGCCTTCAAAATCTTTCATGATTCTATCAGCAGAAGCCACTAAACTTGAAGCATTGTTTTTAACTTCAGCCTCTTCTTTTTTCTTTTTATCATCAGCAGCGTTAGCTTCAGCTTCTTTAACCATTTTGTCGATATCCTGTTCAGATAGGTTAGAAGAATTTGTGATTGTAATTTTTTGTTCTTTGTTAGTTGCTTTATCTTTAGCTGAAACATTTACAATACCGTTAGCATCAATATCAAATGTAACTTCGATTTGAGGAATACCGCGCATTGCAGGAGCAATACCTTCAAGTCTGAACATACCTAAAGATTTGTTATCTCTTGCCATTGGTCTTTCACCTTGAAGAACCTGGATATCAACAGCTGTTTGATTATTTTCTGCAGTTGAGAATACCTGAGATTTTGAAACAGGAATTGTAGTATTACGAGGAACAAGAGGAGTCATAACGCCGCCTAATGTTTCAATACCCAAAGTTAACGGAGTTACGTCTAACAATACGATATCCTTAACTTCGCCGGCTAATACACCCGCTTGAACTGCAGCACCAACTGCAACAACTTCATCAGGGTTTACAGATTGATTAGGTTCTTTACCTGTGTAATCTTTAACCATTTTTTGCACAGCTGGAATTCTTGAAGATCCGCCAACCAATACAACTTCATCTATTTCAGATTTTGAAATACCGGCATCTTGAATAGCTTGTTCAACAGGTTTTTTACATCTTTCTAACAAGTCAAAACATAAGTCTTCAAATTTAGCTCTTGTTAAATTCAAGTCTAAGTGTTTTGGACCGTTAGCATCAGCAGTAATAAACGGTAAATTGATATTAGTTTCAAATACAGATGATAATTCACATTTAGCTTTTTCAGCAGCTTCTTTAACACGCTGCATAGCTTGTTTGTCACCTGTCAAGTCAATACCTTCTTGTTTTTTGAATTCTTCACAAATCCAGTCCATAACTTTTTGGTCAAAATCATCACCGCCTAAGTGAGTATCACCTGAGGTTGATAAAACTTCGTGAACACCATCACCGATTTCCAATACAGAAACATCAAAAGTACCACCGCCTAAGTCAAATACTAAAACTTTTTCAGCTTTTTCTTTTTCCAAGCCGTAAGCCAAAGCTGCAGCTGTAGGTTCGTTCACAATACGTAAAACATCTAAACCTGCAATTTTACCCGCATCTTTTGTAGCCTGTCTTTGAGCATCGTTAAAGTATGCCGGAACTGTAATAACCGCAGATGTAACCTTTTCACCTAGATAGCTTGAAGCATCATCTGCTAATTTTCTCAAAATCATAGATGAAATTTCTTGCGGAGTGTAATCTTTTCCATCAATATTTACTTTATAATTTTCACCCATATGTCTTTTTATTGATGCAATAGTTTTATCAGGGTTAACAATAGCCTGACGTTTTGCAAGCTGCCCTACAAGTCTTTCACCTGTTTTAGAAAACCCTACAATTGAAGGGGTTGTTCTTGAACCTTCAGCGTTAGCAATAACTGTAGGTTTACCGCCTTCCATAACCGCAACTACTGAGTTTGTTGTACCCAAGTCAATACCAATTGTCTTTGCCATAGTTTTTATCTCCTTTACTTAAATAATTCACATTATTCTATAATACTGTTATAACATTGATTTTTGAAAAACCTTAAAAAATAAACAAAAAATTAACAATTGCGAAATTTTGACAAGGACAAAACAAACTCATACGAAAAAAGCTGTGTTGAAGAGTTAATCAAACAATTGATTTTTTAATATTTTAATGCAATTATAATTTTATGATATACAATGACAATGAGAGAAAGCCCCAGTTATGGCTTGGCGGAGCACATTTTATAAATGACGTTTACACAGGATTTCTTAATCCAATTATGCCTTTTATTGCAGAACAGGTAAAAATTTCTATGCCGGTCGCTACAATAGTTCTAAGCTGCTCCCATATTTTTTCATCACTATTACAGCCTTATTTCGGATTTTTCGCCGATAAAATGAGAAAACGTGCCTTTGTTTTCTGGGGATTGCTATTTACCGCAACATTTATCTCACTTGTTCCTGCAACATCAAAAATCCACTTAATGATATTATTTATAATTCTTGGAAGCCTTGGATCAAGCCTATTTCACCCACAGTCACTCGGGTTTGTCGTAAAATTTTCAACCGGTGACACGGTTAAAAATATGGGAATATTTATTGCAATGGGAACACTAGGATTTTCAATGGGACCGTTATTATCATCCAGCATTGCTCAATATTTTGGGCTTGCTAAAATGCCGTTTTTATCAATACTTGGGATAGTTTGGGCTATACTTATGTTTTCATGTGTGCCTAAATTTTCAAACACTCCGGCTCCTAAATCAAATATAAATTTAAAAAATGCATTTCTTGATATTTTAACAAACAAGCAATTAAATATTTTAAACATCATAGCAATGCTAAAATCGCTTATAACAACATCTTGTTCTATATTACTGCCATTTTTATGGAAATCTATGGGATACTCAAAAGTCCAAATTGGAACAGCACTTTTCTTTTTCTTATTTTTAGGAGGAATTGCTTCATTATTAAGTCCAAAACTTGAAAAGAAAATAGGAACAGCAACAGTATTTTATATATCAATGATTGCAACATTGCCAATGATGCTTTTGTACATGCTAACCTATAAAACCATGCCGCAAATAGCATTTGTAATATTTGCGCTAATGGGTTTTGTAACAATGTTCGCAGCTCCAATTACAATGAGCATGGCACAAAAAGTTTTACCCGAATATAAAAGTATTATCGGCGGATTTATAAACGGTTTTTCTTGGGGAGTTGTCGCAATTGCAATGTCAATTATAGGGTTCATAGCCCAAGCAACAAGCATCGTTCCCGTACTTGTTGTAATCTCTGTAATTCCAGCAATATGTTCTATATTGGTTAAATATCTATTTAATAAATCCAAAAATTAACCAACTAATGATAAATATTTAGAACTTTCTCTGGACTCATTTTTTGAAAACAACGATCTAAAAGAACTTACAAGGTTTTTAAGAAAACCTGAATCATTATTTGAAACTTTACTATCAACACTAACATGCCCAAAAACTTCAGTTAAATTAGCCTTAGCAGTCTGATTTTTAACAGAACTGTTCATATTAGAAGTTTTAGTAGCATCAAAATATCCAATAGATGAAACTAGCATTTTAAACCCCAGTTAATCTTTACCCTCAAACATATTATAATAAAAATTCTATAAAATCAAGGATAAAATTGCTTAATATTACAAAATAATTAAGCAAATAATTTATTCAGGATACTTATATATACAAAGGAAAAATATGAATATTCAAAATTATAAAATCAGATATACCCCTAATTTTCAAGCGTTACATGTTGCAGACTGTAACCAATTAAAACTGTATAAAATTACGTCAAATAGTGATTTAAAATTTCTAAAAGCCCTGCCATTTAATATAAAAATGGAAAACTTAATGCCAAAACTTAGCAAAGATGAGTATTCAAGATGGAACGAAATGCTTGAATATGCCGTAGATAATGCTCAAAAATCAGGCAACACAACATATATTGAAACATTTAAAGACAAAATTTGCGGGATAATAACCTTCACCCCCGGGAACAACACCAAACTTGATTGCATTTGTACATGGCCAATAGAATTTGGACAAAAAGTGAAACTTGCAGGACAAACCCTCTTTTATCAAATGTTTTCAGATTTTCAAAAACTAAAAGGGAAAAAAATAAAACTTGAAGCTATAACAAATGGTCCATACGATACAATTTCAAAATACGAAAAACTCGGATTTAAAGCAACTTCGAACGTTCACCCGACAAAAACAGAGATGGAAATAACCGCCCCAAAAATAAAAGATATGCTAAAAGAATTATCAAATATTCTTGAGTATAAAAATAGTTCAAATGAACAAATAGACTTATTTGAAAGTATAAATATGTAAAAATTTGTAATAACTATTGGAGATAACTGTTGCAGGCAGCAAAAAAAGATGGAATCAATATCGCTATCAATTCCATCATTAAAATTAGATGTCGGCAACTATGCTATAGCTCTTGCTGAGCTTTGCGAAGCTTAGAGATATAGTATCCCGAAAAAGCCTTTCTTCTTTTTCGGGTGTATCGTAGATAACTGTTGCTGACAGCATAACAAAAAAGAGAATCAAACCCTTTGTTCAATTCTCTTTTTTAAAATTAGATGTCGGCAACTAGTTATCTTCCCAGGGGGTGGCCCCCCAAGTATTGTCACCACTATGAGTCTTTACGACCGTGTTCGGGATGGGAACGGGTGTTTTCCTCACGTTTGGTCACCGACAAACTCGTGATTCGTGCTTCGCACACTCAAAATTGCATAATGATTATAAACTTCGTAATCATCCTTTTTTGCTTCGCCATTCTTAGCTCCTGTGGAGTTTACTCTCGTAAACTCTTACGTCGCTATATCATGTTCCGTGTCCTGCCAGTCTTGCTTATCGCAAGCCTGCTCCGACACTTCACATCGGCTTCGCTTTCTAGGAAAAGCCCTCGTCCGATTAGTAATGCTCGACTGAAAATGTTGCCACTCTTACATCTGCATCCTATCAACGTGGTAATCTGCCACGGGACTTACTAGCTTGTGCTATGAGAGATCTCATCTTACGGTGGGCTTCGTACTTATATGCTTTCAGCACTTATCCGCTTGGAACACAGCTACCGGGCGTTTACTCTTGGCAGAATAACCCGTACACTGGAGGTCCCCTCTTCCCGGTCCTCTCGTACTAAGGAAGACTCCGTTCAAATCTCTTGCGCGTATACCGGATATGGACCGAACTGTCTCACGACGTTCTGAACCCAGCTCGCGTGCCGCTTTAATGGGCGAACAGCCCAACCCTTGGAACGTACTACCGCTCCAGGATGCGACGAGCCGACATCGAGGTGCCAAACCTCCCCGTCGATGTGGACTCTTGGGGGAGATAAGCCTGTTATCCCCGAGGTAGCTTTTATCCGTTGAGCGACGGCAATTCCACTCTCATACCGCCGGATCACTAAGCCCTACTTTCGTACCTGCTCGACCTGTCGGTCTCGCAGTCAAGCTCCCTTCTGCCTTTACACTCTGCGAATGGTTTCCAACCATTCTGAGGGAACCTTTGGACGCCTCCGTTACTCTTTCGGAGGCGACCGCCCCAGTCAAACTGCCCATCTGACACTGTCCGAAACCCGGCTTACGGCATCTCGTTAGAACTCCAATAACACAAGAGTGGTATCCCAAGGTTGACTCCATGAAGACTGGCGTCCTCACTTCTCCGTCTCCCACCTATCCTGTACATATGTTATCAAAATCCAATGTCAAACTACAGTAAAGCTCTACGGGGTCTTTCCGTCCTATCGCGGGTAATGTGCATCTTCACACATACTACAATTTCGCCGGGTCCCTTGTTGAGACAGTGCCCAAGTCGTTACGCCATTCGTGCGGGTCGGAACTTACCCGACAAGGAATTTCGCTACCTTAGGACCGT
>URYF01000015.1 GCA_900551965.1 uncultured bacterium | reverse complement strand
TAAAAGATTTATAAATAAGGCGGCGGTTAAAATTTAACCGCCGCCTTTTATTTTTTAAATAATCAAAAATTATTCAACTTCGATTGCTCCAACCGGGCAAGCATCTGCAGCTTCTTTAACTGCATCAATATTATCAGCAACAGCTGATTCATTAACTACTGCTTTGTCTTCGATTGAAAATACTGCGTCGCAAATTGATTCACAAGCGCCGCAACCAATACAACTGTCATTAACTTTAACTGCCATTTTAATTCTCCTTATTTTTTATTGCGTGAACCTTATTTCACAATAAGATTATATAACAAAATTTAAAAATAGCCAACTTTTAAATTTTTATATTAAAACCAATCTCTGATCAATCCCGCAATAGTGTCAAAACCTTCTAATTCACCCAGATTACCTTGAGGCGGCAATAATTTTGAATACATAATAACAGGAACTTTTTCTCTGGTATGATCTGTTCCGGCTACCGTCGGATCACAACCATGATCAGCCGTAATAATAAGTAAATCGTATTCCTCCATAGCTTCAATAATCGGGGCAACGTAACTGTCAATTTCTTCAATAGCATGCCCATATCCTGCCGGATCATTTCTATGTCCGTATAGCATGTCTGTATCTACAAGATTTGTAAAAATTATTTCTTTATCATTATATTTTTTATCTTTGATATATGCGATTTCTTCTAACGGAAGCTCTCTTTTCACAGCCTTCAGGGTCAATTCAAGCCCTTCTTTGTTTGAACCGGTGTGAATAGCATGGGTTATTCCTGATTTTGAAAAAATATCTTCAATTTTACCAATACCAATAACCTTGCCGCCATTATCTTTAATTTCATTTAGCAGAGTAGGAGCAACCGGTTCAATAGAATAATCCCTTCTATCTTTAGAAATCCTAACCGGTTTGCCGTCAATAATTTTATAAGGTCTTGCAATCACTCTTGAAACATAATAATCATCTTCTGTTAAAATTTGTCTTGCAATTTTACACCAGTCATATAAAGTTTCTAACGGAATCAAATCCGTATCAACAGCGATTTGGAATACGCTGTCTGCGGAGGTGTAAACAATCGGGAATTTAGTATTATGATGTTCTTCATTTAACTCTTCAATAATAGCAGTTCCGCTTGCCGGACGATTCGCAAGAACCCCGCCGCAATTTGTTTTTTGAATAAATTTCTCAATAAGTTCAGGCGGGAACCCATTAGGAAATGTTGCAAAAGGTCTGCCCAAAGTTATCCCGGCAATTTCCCAATGACCGGTTGTTGTATCTTTACCTTTTGATTTTTCAACCAGAGTCCCAACAGTTGCTATAGGGTTTTCAACTTTATTTATCCCCATGAAATCCTGAATATTCCCCAACCCCATTTTTTCAAGATTAGGAACATTAAGTCCATTATTATACTCACAAACATGCTTTAATGTATTACATTCCGGGACATCTCCAAAGTCTCGGCAATCAGGCATTGCGCCGATTCCCATTGAATCAATCACCATTATTATTGATCTTACCATATTAACTTCCCCCTTTGTCCGTATTCTACCATGAATCAACTGTTTAAAACAATAAATTTTGCACCCGTAAAAGTTGCTTTTTACGAGTGTTTGTAATACATTTGTTTTGTATAAACATGCTACTTTACAAAGGAGGAAGCTATATATGGAAACTTATGGTATTGAAAAATTTGGTATTATCGGACCAAAAGCAGTTTACCGCAATTTGTCACCTGCACAATTGACAGAAGCTGCATTACGTTTAGGCGAAGGCTCATTGAGCAACACCGGTGCGTTGGTTGTTACAACAGGCAAATACACCGGACGTTCTCCTAAAGACAAATTTATCGTTGACACTGACAGTGTTCACAACGAAATCGCATGGGGTAAAGTTAACCGCCCTATCAGCAGAGAAAAATTCAATGCAATCAAAGGAAAAATTGCATCTTACTTACAAAACCGTGAAGTATTTATTTTCGATGGTTTTGCAGGTGCAGACAAAACTTACACTCAAAAATTCCGTGTAATTAACGAATTAGCAAGCCAAAACTTGTTCATTCACCAATTATTAATCAGACCTACAGCTGAAGAATTATCAAGCTACGGCGAACCTGATTACACAATTCTTTGTGCTCCTGGATTCAAATGTGATCCGGAAGTTGACGGCGTAAACTCAGAAGCTTGTATCGCTATTGACTATGAAGCACACGAAATCATCATCTGCGGCTCTAGATATGCCGGTGAAATCAAAAAATCAGTATTCGCAACAATGAACTACGTTATGACTAAGAAAAACGTACTTCCTATGCACTGCTCAGCTAACATGGATCCTGAAACTCATGAAACAGCTGTATTCTTCGGTTTATCAGGAACAGGTAAAACTACATTATCAGCTGACCCTTCAAGAAAATTAATCGGTGATGATGAACACGGTTGGTCACCTGACGGTGTATTCAACTTCGAAGGCGGTTGCTATGCAAAATGTATCCACCTATCAGAAGAAAATGAACCTGATATCTTCAACGCTATCAAATTCGGTTCATTGGTAGAAAATGTTGTTATGGATCCTGAAACAAGAGAATTTGATTTTGAAGACGGTTCATTAACTGAAAACACTCGTGTAGGTTACCCGGTAAACTACATCAACAACGCTCAAATTCCTTCAAAAGGCGGAATTCCGAAAGTTGTTATTTTCTTAACAGCTGATGCATTCGGCGTATTACCTCCAATCTCAAGATTAGACAAAAACGCTGCTATGTACCACTTCGTAACAGGTTTCACTTCTAAATTAGCTGGTACCGAACGTGGTATTACAGAACCTGTACCTACATTCTCAACATTATTCGGCGAACCATTCATGCCAATGGATGCTTCTGTTTATGCTGAAATGCTAGGTGACAAACTTGACCAATACGGAACTAAAGTTTACTTAGTTAATACAGGTTGGGCAGGCGGCTCTGCTTCTTCAGGTGCAAAACGTATGAAATTATCATACACTCGTGCAATGGTATCAGCAGCATTGAACGGTTCGTTCGACAACGTTGAGTTTAAACACCACGATGTATTCAACGTAGATTTTCCTACATCTTGTCCGAATGTTCCTGATGAAATGCTTGATGCCAGAGGAATGTGGGCTGATAAATCTGCTTATGATGAAGCTGCTAACAAATTGGCTCAAATGTTTGCTGATAACTTCTCAAGCAAATATCCTAATATGCCATCAGAAATCGTTAATGCAGGACCTAAAGCAAAAGCTTCTGTATAATCGATTTTATAGGAATAAACTTCACAGACCCGATGCGTATGCATCGGGTCTGTTTTTCTTTAGATTGTGTAAACCTACATTAATCTCAATTAAAAAGAGGATACTAAATAAAAATGTACGTTATAATATTATAAAAGCCGAGTAGGAAAAATATGAAAAAGATTTTAATAATTCTGGGAATACTGATTTTTATAAATATTTTAATAATATCCGTAAGTAAAGCTTTTGCGGCAAACATATAGTTGACCGCTAACTTGATACAGAGACCCATAAACTTGTCGCATCAAAATACAATACCGCGATTACTATGCCGGTACCAACGATAAAACGTCCTATAAGCAGATAGGCCGAGTGTTGCAATTTAGCGCTAGAATTTCAAAGGATAATCAGCCTTAAATTCCCATTGATCATTTTGCAATAGCATAACACACCAAGCACCAACAGGATAATTCCCCCAACCGTCACGACATCTCGCTAGAATAGTTTCTCTAGGCATTTGGGTAACCGATGTACCTGCAGGACAATATGGCCCGAAGTATGTATCTGAATTTCCAAAACAATTCTTTCTCGCAGTATCATTTTGCGCAAATAAAAAATAAAAGCGATCGTACCCTAATTTATTTGGACCCTTATCACCATTTACATCATACGCAAATTCAGAATAAAAACCGCTATAATAAGGAAATAAGCTTGAACCGTCAGCAAAATACACAGTCATTTTAGCATCATTCACCATTTTATGCCCCATATAAGGGTCAAAATACCGCATATACCAATCAAACTCTGATCTTGTACTATTCACAACGGGAATCGGAATTTCTTTAAATGACCCATGATCAACTTCCATATCAAGAACCGCATTACTCATTCTACTATAAAAATTCTTTAGCTTAGCAGAATATTCCTGCTTCATACGAGAATAATGCAGCGTAGGAATTGTCATTGCCGCAACAACCCCAATAATTGTCATAGCTATTAAAACTTCTGCAAGAGTAAATGCAGATTCTTTATTTTTAATATGGCTAGAAACCGCTCTATATATAGGCTTTAAAAGTGACCCTCCCACGAAATTCAAGCTATGATTGGGCTTTAACATATCCTTCTCCTTATTTCCGCTTTACATTCTTAGTATAATATATTTTGTAACAACCGTCAAATAGTTAAGTTACAAAATACCCTCACCCTAACCCACAGCCATACGGCACACAGTCTCACACTGCTCTCAAGTTCGCAGGTTCGGCTAGTGTCCCAAAAGGAGAGGGAATATAATAACTGCCATTGAGGTACAACCGAAGAATCTCACTGCTTTTCCTCTACTCTGAGATTCTTCGCTGCGCTCTGAATAACATGTTTTAATACTGAAATGCACCTCTTAAATAAATTTAAGAGGTGCATTTCATAAAATATACAAGTTTAGCAACTAAATATTTGCTATTTTTTTATAGAAATCATTTGCCTGTTCAAATTTGTAAGCAAAATTCAAAAGTCTTGACTCTTGTAGTTGCGGAGCAAGGATTTGAAGTCCAATTGGCATACCTGAATTATCAAAACCTGCAGGAACACTTATACCCGGAAGCCCTGCAAGGTTACAACTAATTGTTGCAATGTCAGTTAAATACATCGCCAACGGATCAGATGATTTTGCACCAAGTTCAAATGCTGTATTAGGACAAGTTGGCGAAATCAGTACATCAACTTGTTTAAACGCTTCTTGGAATTCTTCGGTAACTAATGCTCTCATTTGTTGAGCTTTTTTATAATAAGCATCATAATAACCGGATGATAAAGCATAAGTTCCAAGCATTATACGGCGCTTAACTTCCGGTCCGAAACCTTCTGCTCTTGATTTGGTATATAATTCCATCAGATTTTCAGGATTTTTAGAACGGTAGCCATATCTTACACCGTCAAACCTTGCAAGGTTTGATGAGCATTCTGCAGTTGCAAGAATATAGTAAATTCCGATAGAATATTTCAATTTTTTCAATGAAATTTCAACAATTTCGCAACCTAATTTTTTGTAAGTTTCAATCGCATTTTGCAAAGCTTTTTGAACATCAGGTGCCAAACCTTCATCCATCAACTCTTTAATAACCCCGACTTTTTTACCTCTTAAATCACCATCAAGATTTTGAGCATAATGCTCAACCGGCAGGTTAAGTGAGGTTGAATCTTTAGTATCATAGCCAGAGATAACCTCCAATAAATTAGCCGCATCTTCAACAGTTCTGGCAAACGGACCAATCTGATCTAATGAAGAAGCAAACGCGATCAAACCGTAACGAGAAACTCTGCCATAAGTAGGTTTCATACCAACAATACCGCAAAAACTTGCAGAGCCAAAGTAGCTTCGCATGATGCAACACTTGCAGCAGAACCACCTGAAGATCCGCCCGGAACTTTGTTTAAATCCCATGGGTTATGAACTTTGTTAAACGCAGAGTTTTCATTTGATGAACCCATTGCAAATTCATCTAAATTCGCTTTCCCAACAATCGGAATCAAATTACCAAGTAATTTTTCAGTAACTGTAGCGTTATAAGGTGACACAAAGTTTTCCAAAATTTTACTTGAAGCAGTAGTTTTTGAACCGATAAGATTCATATTATCTTTCAACGCAAGAGGAATACCAGCCAAAAGCGGTAATTCTTCTCCTTTTGCAATCTTATCATCAACTTTTTTTGCTGTTTCTACAGCAATATCTTGAGTTAGCGAATTGAAAGCACCCAATTTTCCATCTAAAGAATTTATTCTATCAAATGCAGCTTGAGTAAGCTCTAACGCTGAAACTTCTTTGTTTCTTAAAGCTCTGCTTTGCTCTGCCGCAGATTTTTTTAACAGCTCGTTCATAATTTCTCCTTAAAAGCTAATTCTCAACACGATTGTAAGACAAACATGCCTGACAATCAATATTTTTATTCATTAGCTTTACAAGGAAAAAATTATATTTACAAGCGTTTACCCATTGATTTTGAAATCTTTGAGTGGATAATATTTGCCTGATTTAAATACTCGGTAAGTTTTTCATAATTCTGAACTTTCTCACCATACGGAACATTCATATCAATCAATTCATCAACACTTTTGCTTATCTCTGATAACTGTTCAAGAGAATCCGTCAAAGTTACAACCGAATTAACTTTTTTAGAAACTCTGGCAAGTATCTGCCTTGATATAAATTCCTGAACCTTATAAATCACAGGCATTTTCTCTTTAAATTCCTGGTGTGAAAACTTTTTCTTCTCTCCAAGAACCCGTCCGCCATACAGTTGCTGCTTTCTAAGGGTATCAAGCTCTTGCAAAATTCTCTGGCGTTTTGCTTTTAGACTAAGTGCCTCATTCTGTGTACCGTAATTATCAGCAACCTTAATTTTTGCATCTAAGTCTTTAACAAGAGATTCTTTTTCTTTAATTCTATATTCTATACTTAACTCTTCCCCTTGCGGTTCATCAAATTTTGTATTATTTAATATAGCCGAGTCATAACCGTTTAAGCGCTTAATCGGATTAGTTTGGGCAGCAGATTCAGCAGGTTTTGCATTAGAAGGATTAAAATTTCCCTCAAACGGGTTTGCAGCCGAAAAATTATATTTTTGGCTGAAAAGATTACCACTTACCTTATTTTTATTTCCACTACTATCCATACAATCATTTTAAACCAAGAAAATATTTTTTTTGACCATTAAAAGTATGATTTTACAAAAATTATGATATTGTATAAACTTTTTTATAATACAAAGCTGTACCCCAAACCGTCAAAACAATATTAGGAAGCCATGCCGCCCAAAACGGAGCCAAAGAACCGGCTTCGCCAAAAGATATGGCAAGTGCTCTTACAACATAATATGCAAAAATAATTAAGATGCTAAATAAAAATCCTCTGTTATAACGCACCCTTGGAGGTGTAATTGCAAGCGGCACACCCAAAAGTACAAAAACAATCGTCGTTATAGGCAGCGCAATTTTATCAAACAATTCTATTGTATAAACCCGTCTATCCCTTGGCGAAATATCGGATTTTGCCAAATATCTTAAAAGTTGTGAAAAATTCTTTTCTTTAGCTAGGTTTTTATTTGCTTCTTTTGACATATCTAAGCCGAATTTCACAACAGATGTATCAAACAAAGTTGTATTCAAAACCTGACCGCTGTTACCAATAGTGTATGTTGCCCCTTTTTCAAACTGCCAGCCCTGAGGAGATGTTTTACCTTCTCTGGCCTGCAAAACCTGAATTGTACCATCTTTAGAATTATCTAAAACTGTTACATTATACAAAGTCTTCTTTTTGCAAGAACCAACATAGAAAAGTCGTTTTAAAAGTCCGCCTTCCCCAATTTCTTTAAATACAAAATTTTCTTTTCCATCAGGAATATGTTTCTGCTCCAATGCCCACATTGCAAGCTTTGTAGACTGCTGCGTCATAACAGGCACAACATTTTCGTTAATAAAGAAACTTGATAATGACATTACAACTGCAAATATAAAAATAGGTTTTGCAATTCTGTTTAATCCGATTCCGCAAGCTCTCATTACTGTAATTTCAGATGATAAGCTTAATTTATTCAATACCATAACTGTTGATAACAATACCCCCATTGGGATTGTCATTACAATAACAGCCGGCAGATTGAGCAAAATCATAATAAAAGCAACCTTAAACGGAATCCCGAATTTCGCAATCTGTTTAATCAACGTAATAAATGTATCTGATGCAAAAATAATTGTAGTAAATACAAATACCCCCATCAAAAACATCTCTATAACCTGTTTTAAAATATATTTATCTAAGATTTTTGTATTATTATACTTATCTTTTATAATTGCTAATAACTGATTAAACATAACTCAAGTGTAATCGAAAAATAAGTTTTTATCAAATATTTAATTTGATTCTTTCAAAATTAAAATAGTCTGCTCAATCTCTGTTTTCAAAAATCCTAATTGTTCGGTTATATTGTTTGGATTATATATATAACCTGCACTTCCATACGCCAGATAAGGATTATATTTTTCAGCTTCCATCCTTAAAAGAGCTATGGATTTTGAATGCATATTTAATTCCATCAACCGCTTGAATGAAACAAATTCACTCTCAGGCTTATTTTCATACTTATCCCTGAAATAATCCGCACTTTTGTTAAAATAATAAACTTTAGCATTAAAAATTTGAACATTACTGTTTTCATCAATTAAATCATAAATACTTTCCAGCATCGGGATAAATTCGTTCAAATCATTAACATATTGAGAAGTCTTATCCTGTTTTAAAATTATATTTACAAACGCAGGGTTATCACGCGGAACAGGTTTCAATTCATTTTCCGAGTTAAAATTTTTAGACGGGATTTTTTCAGCCGTATTTTTTGAAGGTTCCTGAACTTCATACCCCCTTGTTAAATCCGGCAAAATACCAACATAACCGCGCCCGTCAAAGCTTTCAGGTCTTTGCTTGCCTTCAGCACGGATTCCCGGCAGCAATAGCGCCAGGCAAAAAATTAAAGTATAAAAAAGTTTAAACCTTCTCATACCTTAATTATAATAATTATTATTAAAAAATCATCATATATTTACTTTATTTCTTTTGAGCAGTATCTACAGGACAAGGGCAAACAACAGGATTACCAAAATGCGGCAGGCGCGGGTTTGATTTATAATAATCTTTTTGATTAGCAGTAGCTTTATATTCCTTACGCTCCAGTTTTTTTATCATCGAATATTTGGCTCGCTGATCATGCGATAAAATCTTTCTAAACTCTCTATCCTCCTTCCGGCTAAGATTATTTATACCTTTTTTAAGCCCTTTTACAATCTTTTTCTGTTTTAAAATATCACATTCGGAAGCGTTTGCACATTTTAAAGCTTTCAGTTTATAACTTTCTTTGATTAATTCCTCAAATTTTTTCTCATAACAAGGATTATTTTTTTGAAATAATTCTTCACGCACTTTTATTTGCTCATCAGTTAAATTCAGCACATTATAAACAACCGCCCGCTCATTTTGAACCTTTTGAATAAATTCTGCATATCTGATAGACTGCTGCGGACAATCCATTAGCTTTTTGGAATATATAGAACTATTTTTTACCGGACTACATTTTTCACAAGATTTACCAATACCCTGCGCAAATCCAACTTCTGAAAAAACACATAATACCACTAAAACCAAACCCCATGACCATTTTTGCATATTAACTCTCCTCTTGTTTTGAACATATTCTCCCATAAAATAGAAATTTTTCAAATCCCCGATATTTGTAGTAAAATCAAAATATGGAAGATATAAATTTAAGGAATTACGCATATTTAGGCGACGCGGTATGGGAATTATTCATAAGAGAAAAAACTATCCGGCTGACAAACAATGCTAAAAAATTACACCAAATAACAACAAACCTTGTTAAAACTTCATGCCAGTGCGAGTTGCTGCATTTCCTTGAACCGCAATTAACCGAAGAAGAACTCGAAATTACAAGACGTGCAAGAAACCTGCCGATTCCTGTCGGCAGAAGAAATATGCAAAGCGAATACCGTCAGGCAACAGCCTTTGAAACACTTATAGGAATTTGGTTTTCCAATGACAAATCAAGATTAGACGATATACTAAAACTGCTTGAAAAAGAAATCAAAATATAACACAAAAAGACCTCTATAAAAGAGGTCTTTTTATCTCGAGTTTATATCAACATTGCCTAATTAATTTTCGATTTTATCTTTTGCTTCAACGTACATAGCTCTTAATCTGTTATCTTCAACAGCTTCTACGCTGAAATCAATATAATGATCATCAGTTGAATATTCACCGATTAAGTTTCTCAAAAGAATTGAATTAGCGCCAAGGTAACCTTTTGCAACCTTACCTGTTTCTACAAATTCAGAAGTACCTTTTCTTCTTGCAACATTCAAAGTATCACCATTTGTTTGAATAAACGCTCTTGTTTTTAATTTGCAATCAAAAATAGAACCGTTCTTTTCACCTGTTTCATTTTCATATTCTTCTACAAATAATCCTTTAGGGGTACGCAAAACTGTTCCATCTTCTTTTTTAATAGTGAAATTACCTGAAGGGAATCTGAAAACTCTTTTACCATAATTTTCATGATTACCTTTGTAATCTAAGATTTCTGTATCATAAACTAAAATCTTTTTAGAAGATTCTAAAACATTTATATCTCCAACTTCTCTTGTACCGTATTCCCAATCACGGGTACCTTCATAGTGGATAATATTTCTATGTGAAGTACTATCGTTCATATTGCCGTCAGTACCAGGTATATCCCAGTTATCCATATTGTTATACAATGAATCTAACGGAATAGGTCTATCCCAATCATACCACCACTTGATAATAGTATCTGCCGGATGATTACAATGAGTAGAATCAATATAATCACCAATTCCTGCCCAAGCATGAGCTTCAGCGTATGCATAACCATAATCAGGTTCACAACTTGTAACAGTACCTGCAACAGGAGCTAAAAACATCAATGCAACACCTGCATCTCTCATAGCTTTCATTGCTTTACTCATCTTATTATCATCACTTCCGCCTACAAAAGCAATATTTTGATTTGAATTGCCATTCATTGCTGCTTTATTATTCAAAAGCATTCGATTTGGAGTTTTACATCCATAAGTATTAACTGAATTTACCTGCATAAAGTGCCTCCTATTTTTAAATCTTTTTCATTTTAAATCCGAACATGAATTAACTTGCTAGTTAAAAATTTTAAAATTTCCACAACAAATCAAATTCCGTACAGGAACGGGGTTTCAGGGTTAAAAAGCACTACACAAATCTTAATAATACTAAGATTCAGCTAATTTTTGACGCACTAAAGATTCAACCTCAGCCAAAATTTCAGGATTTTGGTCTAAAAATTCTTTAGCTTTTTCTCTTCCCTGACCTAATTTTTCTTCATTATAACTAAACCATGCTCCGGCTTTTTTAACAATATCCAGATTTACCGCAACATCTAAAATATTACCAGTTTTAGAAATACCTTTACCGAAGATAATATCAAATTCTGCTGTTCTGAACGGAGGAGCAACTTTGTTTTTTAAAACTCTCACTCTAACGTGGTTTCCGACATCACCATCATCACCTTTTAAGCCTTCTGTACGTTTAATTTCCATACGAACAGATGCATAATATTTCAAGGCATTACCACCTGTAGTAGTTTCAGGGTTGCCGTACATAACACCAATTTTCATTCTTAACTGGTTAATAAAGATAACAGTTGTATTTGTTTTACCAATGATACCGGTTAATTTTCTTAAAGCCTTAGACATCAAACGAGCTTGAAGCCCCATTTGCTGATCTTCCATAGAGCCTTCAATTTCGGCTTTCGGAACAAGAGCCGCAACAGAGTCAACAACAACAATATCAACAGCACCTGAGCGAACAAGCTCTTCTGTAATATCAAGTGCTTGCTCACCTGTATCCGGTTGAGAAATTAATAAATCATCAACCTGAACACCAAGATTTCTTGCGTATTCCGGATCAAGTGCATGTTCAGCATCAACGAATGCTGCAATACCGCCTTTTTTCTGACATTCAGCAACAATATGCTGAGCCAAAGTTGTTTTCCCTGAAGATTCAGGACCATAAATTTCAATAATACGACCGCGCGGAATTCCGCCGATACCAAGAGCTACATCTAACGACAAAGCCCCTGTAGGGATAGCATCAACATTGACAGTGGTTTTATCACCAAGCTTCATAATTGAACCTTTACCAAAATCTTTTTCAATTTTTTCAATAGCTAACTTTAGCGCTTTACTTCTTTCATCGCTAACGTTTACAGCCGGTGCGTCTTTCACTGCCATTTTTATTTCCTCTTATTCCCAAACGTAAACTTCTTTTTTCTTATAAAAACCTAATGCAACAGGTTTGTAGCTGTTCAATTCGTTCTTCAATTGATAAACTTCTTTATTCAAATCAACAATTTTTTGTTTCAAAGTTTCATTATCAGTTTTGCAGCGAATTAACTCAACAACAACATCATCCATACCTTCAAGTTTTTCATCAATAACTTTCGCAATTTTGTTGCTTAATTTAACTTCTAATTCTTGTAAAGTATTCAATATACTTCTAACAGCCGCACTGTTATTTTGAGCGCCTGCTGCTCCAACCATCGCAGGAGTTCTTACAGCCACAGGATTGGTCACGACTCCGCGAACCTGAGCTTGAATTTTTCTTAAATTTTTAACTTCATCATAAGAAAAATAAGTATGACCTTTAGCATTTTTTCTAGGTCTGATTGCAGCTTTTTTGCATAAATCGACAATCTCTTTGTTGTCTGCTTTCAAAATAGTTCTAACCTCTTGAGGTGTCAAAGTTCTCTCGTTCATTCTGTCTTTTATCATTCTTTATCTATCCCTTAAAAAAACATTCCCAACATCATTCTATTACATTCATAAAAAACAGGCAAACAATTTTCGCTAAACATAAAGAAATGTTACACAAATAAATTCTCCAACTGCCTGAAGCTCATAAGTTCTAGGCTTTTGCATATAAAATAAAAAACAGGAATTTAAAATTCCTGTTTTAAAATTTATATTTGAACTCTTATCAAACTGTTCACTTTTGTAATCGCAGAATCGCGGTTAAAGATATCTATAACTTTCTGCATATCTTTTTCTCTGCACAGTTCCGTGATAACCGTAATTCTGGCAGCATTTCCTTCTGCAACCTCTTTTTGCACAATACTTGCTAAACTTATATTATTTTCTTCACATGCTTTACCAATGCGACCAATTACACCTTTGCTGTTTTGAGCAGTTATAGATATATAGTATTTATTTTCGGTTTCTGAAATCGGTATCATCTGCGCATTTTCGCTGTGGTTACATCTCATCATAGGAAGAAGATAATCTGTCTTCCCAAGTTCAGATGCTATTGCCAGAATATCACCTACAACAGAGCTTGCTGTCGGGAATTCCCCCGCCCCTGGACCTGAAAGGGTAACATCTCCCACCGGATGACCAGAAAGGCTGACTGCATTTGTAACATAATCAATATGAGCTAAAGTTTTTGATTTTGGAACAAGCATAGGGTGGACCCTTACATCAGCTTTGCCATCTTTATTAAGCTCAGCAGAAGCAATCAACTTAATTTTATACCCCATTTCATTTGCTGCCTGCATATCGTCAGGACTTATTTTTGTAATCCCTTCACGATAAACATTCTCAATCTTAATTCTTTTACCAAACGCAATAGTTGCAAGGGTTGTAACCTTATAAGCCGCATCAAAACCTTCAACATCACCAGTCGGATCAGCTTCTGCATATCCAAGTTCTTGAGATTCTTTTAAGACATCAGCATAAGAAGCCCCTTGAACATCCATTTTTGTCAGGATATAATTTGTTGTTCCGTTCAAAATAGCTTTGATTTTATTAATCTTATTCCCCGCAAGAATTGTTTTTATAGGCATAATCAAAGGAATACCGCCTGCAATTGCAGCTTCATACAATACAACTTTGTTATTATCTTCCGCATAATTAAACAATTCTTCGCCATGCTTTGCCAGTAATTCTTTATTCGCTGTAACAATATGTTTTCCGTTTTTAATTGCAGTCTTAATCAAGTCAAATGCCGGTTCAATCCCGCCGACAAGCTCTGCCACAATTTGAATTTCCGGATCATTAACAACTTCATAAGCATTATCTGTAATAATACTTTCATCAAGCCCTTCAATATTACGTTTTTTATTCTTATTACGAACAGCAATTTTCACAATTTCAACATTATCAAAATTTTGAAGAGTTTTAAAAACCCCGGAGCCCACTGTTCCAAGTCCGATTAAGCCAATTTTTATCTTATCTGCCATAATACCCTCGTTAAACTTCTCACATCGAGAAGTGTCTAAATTTCCAATAAATATAAGTATATCATAAAAACCCGGCTTTGTAATCATTTTTAACATGCAGTTGCAAAAATACATTTTTGGGGTAATATAAAGGTATTAGAGTGAAAAAACTAGCTAGAAAAGGAAATAAAATCATGGCAAAACATTGTGAAATCTGTGGAAAAGCTCCAATTAAAGCAGCTAAATTGACTTTCTCACATAAACAAATCGTTCATACACAAGAACCTAACTTACAGTCTGTTAAAGCTGTAGTTAACGGCACAACTAAAAGAATTAAAGTTTGCACATCTTGTTTAAAAGCAGGCAAAGTTCAAAAAGCTGTATAGTTGAACTTGCATATAGAATTTAAAAAGAGGACTTGTTATAAGTCCTCTTTTTTTGCGTATTTATTGTATAATAAATTCAGATATACAAACAAAAGGAAGGTTATTATGTATTATCAAGGATTAATTAACAAATATGCAGAATTTTTACCGGTAAGCGAATCAACACCGATTGTAACCCTAAATGAAGGCAACACCCCATTAATTAAAGCAGATAATCTGGCTAAAAAAATCGGGCTTGATGCTGAAATTTATTTAAAATTTGAAGGCTGCAACCCTACAGGAAGCTTCAAAGACCGTGGTATGACTATGGCAGTAACAAAAGCTAAAGAATCAGGTTCAGGTGCAATCATTTGCGCATCAACCGGAAACACATCTGCATCAGCTGCTGCTTACGGAGCTAAAGCCGGGTTAAAAACATACGTCCTAATCCCTGATGGATACATTGCACTTGGCAAATTATCACAAGCAATGATGTATGGTGCAGAAATCATCGCTATTCAAGGAAACTTTGACAGAGCGCTCGAAATGGTTAGGGAAATCTCTGAAAAATACCCGATTACCCTTGTAAATTCAGTAAACCCATACCGAATTGAAGGTCAAAAAACCGGTGCATTTGAAATTTGTGAAGCCTTAGGGCAAGCTCCTGATTACCATTTTATCCCGGTAGGAAATGCCGGAAATATTACAGCATACTGGAAAGGCTACAAAGAATGGCATAATCTGGGTAAAATCCCAGCACTGCCTAAGATGATGGGATTTGAAGCAGAAGGTGCAGCGGCAATTGTTAAAGGCGAAAGAATAATGAATCCTGAAACCTTGGCAACAGCAATCCGTATCGGAAACCCTGCAAGCTGGAAGTTCGCAGAAGCCGCTCGTGATGAAAGTAACGGCATGATTAACTTTGTAACCGATGAGGAAATAGTAAAAGCTTATAAACTTATTGCATCATCAGAAGGCGTTTTAGCTGAGCCAGCTTCTGCCGCATCAGTTGCCGGACTTATCAAAGTGAAAGACCAAGTTAAACCCGGATCAAAAATCGTTTGTATCCTGACAGGAAACGGACTGAAAGATCCTGATAACGCGATTAAATACTCAAACGCTGATGTTAAGAAAACATCATCTGAATTAAACGATATTTTAAAAGCAATGAATATTTAAAAAATTACAAAAAGGTTGGGAACAAACCCAACCTTTAATTTATCTAATAAGCATAATTTCCTGGCTTATTCAACATTACCAACATCGGAACCATAAGATATATTAATCCCATTGCTGACTAATTTCATATCTCGCTCAACTCTTTGACGAGAATCAGAATCTTTAAGTTTCGGATATTTAATTGCTTCTTCTTTTGGTTCTCCGGACATAGAATCTTTAGTTACTTTTACATCAGCAAAGCCATCACCGTCTTTATCAACATACTCAACTGTTTTTTGTCCGATTCCGTACAACAAATTCTCTGTGTTTTTTACAGATTTTATAACCTTGTTACCATCTTTATCATATACAAAAGTTACATTTCTTTCCTTTGTAACAGCACCTTCAATCCATTTTGTAGTTACAGTCACAGAACCATCTTGATTAATAACCGCATCATCTGTAGGTTTTGTTTTTGCAGGAAATACCTCTAATTTGTTTCTAAGATCTGACGATTTATCGCCTTTTTGAGTATTATCAGCGGAAGTAATTTTTTGAAATGACATATCTCCGTTAATACCATCGAACACCATAACTGTCTCCTTTCGTGTTTAAAAACTTTCAAGCACACATTGCTTACAAGTTTATAAAAACATTCAAGTTGAAAGAATTGTCACACTCCTGCCATATCATATCATATCATATCATATAGGGCATTATAAGCAGGTTTCGACCTATTTGGAATCCATATTTACATTTTGTTACAATCCCAGTTTTTGATCGAATTTCATATATTCAACAATATTCAAAATTGATGATAATTCAACATATATACCATAATACTGATCAGGATTCAAAAGAGTTTTTCTTGTATTTATTTCAAAAAAGTCTTTTGAATTTGGGACAAAAAGATATGCATATCCGTCAACAAAGGCTGCACTGACAGCAACTATACCCAAAAAATCTACTATTTTACTTGCAAATGGAGAAGATGAATACTGACTATTAAAATTACAGTTAAAAACCTTTCCCAATTGTTCAAGTCTTTCTATAAAAGATGTAGTTAAAATATATCTGGCTTCAATTTGATCAGTTGAATATACCTTTCTGTTTTTCATAAACTCAACAGATTCAAGCTGGACATCTTCAAAACCCCGTAGTTTTCTAATATGATTATCGACACCAACTATTGTCTGGCTTGTAAATTTTTTATGCATTTGTATTTTAACAATTATGCCGTCAAAATCAGTAACTGTTGTGCTGTTCTTCCCACTTCCTTCGGTATGTGTCATTTTGCACTCATTTATAACAAAATTACAACCTTTATACATTCCAATAATAGTATCATCATCTGTTTTTGTCGTAGCTCTGGAGAATAAACCCATTTTCTTAATTTGCAAAAGAGGAATTATATCTTTGCTTTCAGAAAAATATATATTTCCGAATACAGATAAAATCTTGGATACAAGAGATTTCTTTAAAATCTTACGCTCCTTTTCATTAATAGAATGGATTGTGCAAAAATATATAATCGCCAAAAAAAGTACTACAAAAAAAAATAAATCAAATCTGATACTCATACTCAGAAATACTCCCACAGCCACCGCTATAAATATGATACTAAAAATAAGATATTTTATAGAAAATGATTTTTTCTTTTCAATATTTTCAAGTCTTACCGGTTCTAATTCTTTTGCTACCGGCTCAAATTTTTCTTGATATATTTTTGCAAATTCTTCTTTTGATATAATATTATCCATAAAACTCCCTTTCGTATTGCAAATTATATTAAATATACAAAATCAAAACATCATGCAAATACAGGAAAAAGGCTCCTGATATTTCAGGAGCCTTTTGCTATAAAACTACTGTTCATCATCTACATTGAAATCAGGAGCACCAAACATACCTTCGATTTCTTCTAATATCGCAGATGGTTTTCTTGCTTGATTTCTTTGTGCAACAGCACGTTTTCTTTCTTCTCTGTCACGTTCTTCATCAGCATTGATTAAGTGATGGAAACCGGTACCAGCCGGAATTAAACGACCGATAATAACGTTTTCTTTCAAACCTCTTAACAAGTCTTTTTTACCATCAACTGCTGCTTCAGTCAGGATTCTTGTTGTTTCCTGGAATGAAGCTGCTGAAATAAAGCTTTCTGTGTTCAATGAAGCTTTTGTAATACCTAACAACATGTATTCACAAGTTGCAGGAGCTTTACCGGCTTCTTCAGCTGCTTTATTTTCTTTTTCAAATGTCTGCATTTCGATTAACTCACCAGGTAATAAGTTTGTATCACCTGCATCAAGAATCTTAACTTTCTTAGTCATTTGACGAACGATAATTTCAATATGCTTATCAGCAATTTCAACACCTTGAGAACGATATACACGTTGTACTTCGTCTACTAAGTATTGCTGTGCAGCTTCCGGTCCGCATAATCTCATAACATCATGAGGGTTCAAAGGACCTGAAGTCAATGCTTGACCTTTTGCAATTTTTTGTCCGTTAGAAACAATTACATTTGTATCAATAGCATATTTAATCTCTGTTGATGAGCCGTCTTCATCCACCAAGAATAATCTTGGCATACCGTCATCATCAATTTCGATTTTTGCAGTACCGTCGTATTCTGCCAAAATAGCACAATCTTTTGGTTTTCTGCCTTCTAACAACTCTTCTACTTTCGGAAGACCTTGAACGATATCGCCTGTCTTTTCTCTTTCAAATACTAATGTTGCAAGTAAATCGCCTCTTAGTACTAAAGCACCTGAATCAAGCTGTAACATTGTACCCGGGCTAATCAAATAAGGACGACCGTTTCTGATTGAAATTTCGCCTTTATTAACCGCTGTAACAATACCTGATACAGGAGATTCTTCGCCGCTTTCAGCCAAAACTTTATCAGTCTTGATGAAATCGCCTTTTTTAACTACAGCTTTACCTTTTACAGATACTGTAGTTTCAGAGCTGCCAGAGATTAATAGAAGTCTTCTTGCATCATCATCTTCGTTCTTAATTGAAGCTACTGCATCATTCATTGCAAGAACCTGAGTTTTTGCAACAGGAGTTTTCGGAGCAATAGTTTCGCCATCTTTTACAAGAAGTTCTGTTTGTAATGAAGATGATTTTGAAGAACCTTCTATTTCACGACGAACGATTAAGTTTTCAAGTACAACAATTCTCAAAGCTCCTTCACTGTCAAGTTCTACCATGCCTTTAAGATGTGATAAGTAACCTTGCATTTGAAGAACTAAGCTTGTTCTTGTAATTGTAGCACCATCAACGTTTCTTACTCTTGCACCGTCTTTGTATTGAAGCTGAGTTACAGGGATAATATCAATCAATTCATCAGTTGTACCGAACTGAATTGATACATCTTTCTGATCAACCTCTAATACCTGAACAGGTCTTACAAGAATTTGAACAGGTTGATTTGCAATAGAATCATCATCAAGTGATAATGCTGAATCTAATTCTTCATCCAAATCATCAAGCGGAAGGTCATCAGCAGAAGAATCCATAATTGTAACAATTGAAGTTTCTTTCGCTTTAATACCTTCAGCAATCACAGTACCTTTCTTAACAACTTCACCTTCATCAACTTTCAATTCTGAAATGCTTGATAATGTGTGAACTTCACCAGGTCTGATTGTAATTTCATGAATAACATCGTTGTATTCTTTAAATTCAACAATACCATCGATATGGCAATATACGTCTTTTACAACTTCAGTACCGGCAGTAACTGCTGTACCGTTTTCTACCATTTTCAAAGTACTGTCTTTATTGATTTGGTGAATTTCTTCAGGAATAAATACAACCTTACCAGGTTTAGTAATAATTTGATTTTCATCAACTTCAACGTCAACGTATCTGATTTCACCTGAGCTTGTAACGGCACATTCATCATCAATAAGTTCGGCAATAATCATACCGTTTTCTACTGTTGTATCAACAGGAGCTTTAACGATATATCTTTCACCGGTTTTATCAACTGTCCAGATTTGTTCTTTTTTGGTTTGCTCAAATGAAGCATTTCCAGGTTGTAAAGAAGCAATAACAATTGTTAATTCTTTACCGTGAACAATTTTCTTAATCTTTTTACCGTCAAATTTAGCTTCTTCAATAACTAAATCTTCACCAACACGAACTTCACCGCCGTGTTCAGAAATTGTTAAAGTTTCAGCTAATTTTTCACCGGCAGAGATTTTCTGACCGTCTTTAACAAGAACTTTAGATCCGCCAGGTAATGTATAAACATCCCCGCCAAGAACCCAAATAACACCTTGTTTATTAGTAGTTCTTGAAACGTTGCCTTGTCTGTCTTTCTTTTCATCAGCTTTGAAGTCTTCAAATACAACTTCACCACTGATATCGGTTGTAATATCTTTTGTTGCTTTTTCTGTCAAACGAGAGCTGTCACCAACTGAAGATGGCGCGTGTTCAGCCATTTTGAAACCTTTAGCAACTTCCATTCCATCAGTGATAAATAATGTAGCACCTGCAGGAATGTGATATTTAGTTGTTCTTTTTTCACCTTTCACTTCGATATCAGCTTCATACATAGAAACCTGAACGATATCCCCGTGACGGGTTCTCAATTCTCTGGCTTTGATTTTAGAAATAACAGTACCGGCTTCACGAGCTAAAATTTCTTTCTTAGCTTCTTTAACACCAACCGCACCACCTGTGTGGAAGGTTCTCATTGTTAACTGAGTACCAGGTTCACCGATTGACTGTGCTGCGATAATACCGATAGCTTCACCAATATCAACAAGTTTTTGGGTTGTCATAGCCCAGCCGTAACATTTTTGGCATACACCGTATTCCAAACCACAAGTTAAACCTGAACGAACTCTTAATTCTTGCAAATCTAAACCTGAAAGTTTTTTGATATCATCACGATCCATTGTTGTGCCGTTTGTAACAAGTACATTACCTTCAGCATCAACAATATCCTGCGCTACGGTTCTGCCTAATAATCTATCGATTAATGGAACGATAACTACATCACCATCCATAATAGACTTCATATTAATATATTTTTCAGTATGACAATCATCAGCTCTGATGATTACGTCTTGCGCAACGTCAACCAAACGTCTTGTTAAGTATCCTGAGTCAGCTGTTTTCAACGCTGTATCTACAAGACCTTTACGAGCACCGTATGATGAAATGATGTATTCAGTAACTGATAAGCCTTCTTTGAAGTTTGACTTAATCGGCAAGTCGATAATCTGACCTTGCGCATCTGCCATCAAACCTCTCATACCAACCAGCTGTGAAACCTGTGATAAGTTACCACGGGCTCCGGAGAATGCCATCATATATACAGGGTTTAATTTATCAAAGTTTTCAACAACTTGTTCTGTCAATTTTGCAGTTGTTTCAGACCAGGTATCGATAACCTTTGTATATCTTTCTACCTCTGTAATTTCACCTTTAAGGTATCTGTTTGTAGATTTTTCAATTTCTTTTTCTGCTGATTTCAACAAATCTTTTTTAGATTCAGGAACTGATAAGTCAGAAATTGAAATTGTTGTACCTGAAATAGTTGCATACTTATACCCTAAGTTTTTAAGAGCATTAGCAAGCGCAGCAGCTTTAGCACCGCCGTATTCCAAATACATCTGACCTAACAATTTCTTCAAAGAACCTTTGTCCATTTGTTTGTTAATGAAATCAGGTGATTTCTTCGTATTTGTATATGTTCTTTCCATTCTAATTTTCCTTCAATTAGTTAATTTTCCACTGATTTTACACTTACACAAGTGCTTTTCTAACCTCTTCGTTGAAGATGATTCTGCCGACTGTAGTTTCCAATCTTTCGCCTTTTTCATCTCTAACGATGATTTTGTCGTGAAGTGCGATTACACCAACTTCAAGAGCAGAAATAGCGTCCTGGAAGTTGTAGAAGTAACCTTTAACATCCTGACTCTGATCTTTAATAGTAGTTAAGTAATACATACCCAATACCATATCCTGAGAAGGAGTTACGATTGGTTTACCGTTAGCAGGAGCCAACAGGTTGTTTGTCGCAAGCATTAACATTCTTGCTTCAGCCTGAGCTTCGATAGAAAGAGGAACGTGAACAGCCATTTGGTCACCGTCAAAGTCAGCGTTGAATGCTGTACATGCTAACGGGTGTAATTGGATTGCACGACCTTCTACCAATTTTGGTTCGAATGCCTGAATACCTAATCTGTGAAGGGTTGGAGCACGGTTCAACATAACCGGATGTCCATCAATTACCTCTTCTAATATGTCCCAAACAATGTGTTCTGAACGTTCGATTTTCTTCTTAGCTGATTTGATGTTTTGAACATATCCTCTTTCGATAAGTTTGTTAACAACAAACGGCTTGAATAGTTCGATTGCCATTTCTTTAGGTAAACCGCACTGATTTAATTGAAGTGAAGGACCTACTACGATAACTGAACGACCTGAATAGTCTACACGTTTACCAAGCAAGTTCTGTCTGAATCGACCTTGTTTACCTTCAATAATATTAGATAATGATTTCAAGGCTCTGTTGTTAGGACCAACTACGGTTCTTCCACGTCTTCCGTTATCGATTAACGCGTCAACAGCTTCTTGTAACATTCTCTTTTCGTTTCTTACGATGATTTCAGGTGCGCCCATTTCCAAAAGTCTTTGTAAACGGTTGTTTCTATTGATTACACGTCTGTACAAATCATTCAAATCTGATGTTGCAAAACGCCCGCCGTCTAATTGAACCATAGGTCTTAAATCAGGCGGTGTAACAGGAAGAACGTCCATAATCATCCAGGTCGGGCTTGTATTTGAAGAAATTAAAGAATCTAATAATCTTAATCTTTTAATTAATTTAGATTTTTTCTGAACAGAAGTAATGTTACCTGCTAATTCAGTTCTGATTTCTTCAGCCAAACCGTTGATATCAATTTCAGCAAGAAGATCTTTGATAGCTTCAGCACCAATACCAACTTTTAAAGTTGATTCTTCGTTTTCAGCCATAAAGTCTTCGTATTCTTCTTCAGTTAATAATTGAAGTTTTTTGAAATCACTGTCGCCGCCATCAATTACAACATAGCTGTTGAAATAGATAACTTGTTCAAGATCTTTCAAAGTCATATCTAAAAGTAAGCCAAGATATGATGGGATACCTTTCAAGAACCAGATATGAGAAACCGGTGCTGCTAATTTTATGTGTCCCATTCTGTGACGACGAACTTTTGAATCTGTAACTTCAACTCCGCAGCGTTCACAAATTATACCTTTATGTCTTACTCTTTTATATTTTCCGCAATAACATTCCCAGTCCTTAGTCGGTCCGAAAATTCTTTCGCAGAACAAACCGTCTCTTTCAGGTTTTAAAGTACGGTAATTTATTGTTTCCGGTTTTGTAACTTCGCCGTGTGACCATTGAAGAATTCTATCCGGAGACGCTATACTTATTCGTATATAATCAAAATAATCAATACTTGTAGACAATTTTAATTCTCCTTATAATTAAAGATCACCGAAAGTAGTTGGAGTTTCAAAGAAGTTGATATTCAACAACTCAGAATCTACATCTGATAACGTGCGTTTTGGAGCGGCTTTTCTCAAATCGTCCATATCAGTCATCAAATCTACTTCCTGACCGTCTTTTTTAGCTACTGTAATATCTAAACCGATACTTTGCAATTCTCTTACAAGTACCTTAAATGATTCAGGAATACCCGGTCTTGGGATATTGTCACCTTTAACGATAGCTTCGTATGCTCTGTTACGTCCGTTAACATCGTCTGATTTGATTGTTAACATTTCTTGAAGAGTATAAGCTGCACCGTAAGCTTCCAATGCCCAAACTTCCATCTCACCGAATCTTTGTCCGCCGAATTGAGCTTTACCACCCAATGGCTGTTGAGTTACAAGTGAGTAAGGTCCGGTACTTCTTGCGTGAATCTTGTCATCTACAAGGTGGACAAGTTTCAGGAAGTAAGTTAAACCAACAGCAACAGGTCTGTCAAACGGTTCACCTGTTCTACCGTCAATAAGCATAACTTTTCCGTCTTCCCCAACCCAATCGCAGCCTGATTCTTTGATACCTCTTAGAAGTTCAGCTTTTGTTGCGATTTCTGATTGGTTTTCACCATACATTTCATCAAATGAAGGTGCTTCGTAGTGATCTCCTGTCAAGTATGCAGCCAAGCCTAACAATAATTCGTAAGTTTGACCAACGTTCATACGAGAAGGAACACCAAGAGGGTTCAATACGATATCAACAGGAGTACCATCAGGTAAGAACGGCATATCTTCTTTTGGAAGAATTCTTGAAACAATACCTTTGTTACCGTGACGTCCTGAAAGTTTGTCACCTACAGAAACTTTACGTTTTTGTGCGATGTAAACTCTGATTACTGTATTTGCACCAGGTGGTAATTCATCACCTTTTTCCGCTTTGCTCCCTCTTTCTCATAAACAAAGTTAGTTACCAGCATATCAAGGGTTTCCTGACCGTATACAAACCCTCTCAAAGTTTCCAAAACCTTCTGGTATGCCTCCTCGTTGACCCAGTCATCACTGTCTACTACCTTAAAAAATACACCCGTAGCATTTTTAAGACCTGTATTTACCGCCTGACCGTGTCCGCCGTTTTCCTGATGGACTGCACGGCAGATCCCCGGATATTTTCTCTCATATTCATCGGCGATCTCTGGTGTACGGTCCTTCTGTGACCCGTCATCTACGATAATGATCTCCACCTCATCACCGCCTGTAAGCAGTGTATTGATACAATGCTCCATATAGGCTTCTGAGTTATAACACGGAATCGCAATGGATAATAACTTCACGTTTTTCCTCCTTCGCTTCTGGAATCTTTCTGTGCCTGATTTTGCCAGAAGATCCACGGAATACATATCTTATAAATATTTAATTAAAACCACATTTAAAAGCAGCGCCGCCCCGTTTGCAGCTCCATGCATCACCACAGCCATTCTGTATTTTCCAAAAGAACTGCTTTCATATCCCCAGGAAAGCAGCAAGCCAAAAACAAAACCGTATATCCCCTGGATCCAGTTTCCATGATACAGACCAAATGCGGCGGCTGATATAAACGCTGACAAGATCACACCAAACCATTTTCGCAAGATCCCATAAAGTCCCTTCCTGAATATCCCTTCTTCCAATAAAGGGGCTATAAGCAACGTTAACGCCAGATAAACTCCCAAAGGATACGCCGCCAGTTCCTCTGCTGCTGCCTCATAGGAAACTGTCATAAACTCCGGCCATGGGATCACATACTGCACCAGGATATTTCCCAAAACAGCCAGGAACACCGCTGCCAAAACCTTCTTTTTCCAGCCTTCAGGCAAAATTTTCTTTGTATACATGAATTCCTTTTTTTTCATCACATACATGCAGTCAGTATATCACACCCAACTTCCTTTTGCTATCATCTTTTTGCGCTTTTCGTTGCAATTTTTTCTATAATAATGTATCATGATACCAAGGTCAAAAGGTCATAAATCCGATGCAAGCTTGC
>URYF01000014.1 GCA_900551965.1 uncultured bacterium | reverse complement strand
ATAAAGTTTCAAAAATGCCTTCAGAATATGTAGGGTGAGCAAAACAGGTTTCTTTAAGTTTTTCAACCGAAATATCATTCTGCATTGCGATTATAACTTCTTGTAAAAGAGCAGATGCTTCAACAGATATAATATGCGCACCAATAATTTTATCATCACGGCTTAAAAGTTTTATAAAACCTTCTGTTTCCCCGTCACAATGAGCTTTTCCTAAAGCTGATATAAGAATTATAGATTTTTTAAATGTACCAATTTCTAAATCCTGCTCACGTTTCCCAACCCAGGCAATTTCAGGAGTTCCATAAATAACACTGGGGGTTAGGGTTTTGTCAAACGGAATATTATCAACCTCTTCAACAGCTTCTTTTATGGCAAAATGTGCAAGCTGAATTTCGCCTGTCATATCACCAAGACAGGTTACACCATCAATATTTGCACATTTGTTAGGTGTTCTGCCGATTGCTACAAGAACTTTTTCAGGTTCAATAATTTCTCCGTTTGAAAGAGTAGCACTTCTATTATCAATTTTATCTATTGAAGTTTCTGTATAAAATTTAATTTTACGTGACTTGAACATTCTCTCAACTCTTTTTGAAACCTCAATATCAGCAAGCGGAAGAAGGTGCGCTGCAAGCTCGACAACAGTTGTCTCAACTCCAAAATTAGACATAATCCTTGCCCATTCAATCCCAATAGCACCCGAGCCGACAATCAAAATACTTTTGGGTAAGGTTTCAAGATTTAAAATATCATCTGATGATATTATAAATTCGTGGTCAAATTCCAACCCCTTAACACTACGCGCAGATGAGCCGGCAGCACAAATGATTTTTTTACAGTTATAACTCACATCATCAGCTTTGATTGTTGTCAAATCAACAATTTCAGCATTAGCCTTAATCACGGTAACTTTAGCATTTTTAAGAGCTAATTCAATACCTTTTCTTAACTGGAGAACAGTTTTATTTTTGCGCTCAATCACTTTTGAATAGTCTAACACAACATTTTCGGCACTAATCCCGCAAGTATCACAATGGTTAATTTTATAAAACAACTCAGAAGCAGATAATATACTTTTTGTCGGGATACAGCCTTTATTAAGGCAAACCCCGCCAATTTCATCTTTTTCAAAAAGAACGACTCTTTCACCTTTAGCAGCTGCATGCAATGCTGCAGTATATCCTGCCGGTCCTGCCCCTATTATCCCCAAATCAAAGTTTTCCATAATCTAAACCCTCTATCTTGTATAAACCCGCGGCAATCTTACTTTCAGCCTGCATGTAAGTTCATAATTTATCGTATTCAAAATCTCTGCCCACTCATCTATTAAATGGTCTTCATCAAGAAGAGTAATAACATCACCAAGATTTGCACCAACTCCCGTGATATCAAACATCATCTGATCCATAGTAATATTGCCGACTTGAGGAACTTCAACTCCATTCACTACCCCTTTTATCTTGTTTGATAAAAGCCTTGGAACCCCGTCAGCATATCCGATAGGTACTGTAGCAATCGTCCTGTCACCTTTAGCGGTATATGTGTGACAATAGCTTATACCTTCTCCGTTTTTGGCAGTGTGAATATTTACAATCCTGCCTTTTAAAGAAATTAATTGTTTTAATCCCGGCTTTTTAAATTCGATATCAGGAAAATCAGGATACAAACCATATAAAGCAATTCCGACACGTCTCATGTTTGAATTAGGAACATTGTAGCATATTGTTCCCGCGGTATTTAGAATATGTAAAAGCAGCCCGTCAGTATTGATATTATCAATAACACTATTCCATTTTTTAATTTGCTCTTTAGCTTTCTCAAGTTCTTCGGCCGCTGCAAGATGAGTAAAGATTCCCTGCAGGTTTATATAATCAAGTTTTTGTACCTGCTTTATAAATTCAACCGCTCCATCAGCACGAACCCCGATTCTATTCATGCCTGTATCCAGTTTTATATGAACTTTAGGTTTTATACCTGTGCGAAGATAAGCTTGTTCACAAGCTTTTATATGCCCTTGAGAAAATATCGCAATACTTAAATCATTCTTAACAGCACTTTCAACTGCCCAAACAGGAACAGCACCTAGAACAAGTATTTCGCAATTTATTTTTGCCTGCCTTAAATCAACCCCCTCATCAATTGAAGCTACCCCGAGCATATCAATACCGCTTGCTAAAATAGTTGGAGCAAGCATCACAGAGCCGTGTCCGTAAGCATCCGCTTTTACAACACCCAGAAGTTTTACCCCCTTTGGAACATTCTTCTTTATCTCTTTTATATTATTTTCAAGATTAGATATATTAATCTCAACCCAGGCATCTCTATGGATATTTATATTTGTTTGTCTAGTATTTTTCATAGTAGTTTTAGTATAGGACAAAATTTCCTTTTCATCAATAATTTATATATCCTTCAATTATTTGATACAAGATTTCAAGTCTTGTGATAATATTATATTTGTTAGACTAACGATAGAAGGGCTTTTTATGGAAGGATTAATACATAATATTCAGGAAATTCTAGGGATTCCGGCATTTTTAGTAAATCATTGTACGTTTTTACCGGATTACATAAGAGAAGCATTGATTTCAAGTATCAATTTCATTCCATGGTTATATATACTTTATTACGGTATCGAACTATTAGAACGATACTTTATGAAAAATATACACCTTTTTGTCAAACTTGTTAAACGCCTGGGACCATTATTCGGAGTTGCAATTTCTGTAGTTCCGGAATGCGGATATCAGATTATTGCAAGTACCTTCTATTCAAGACGAATGATCAGCCGCGGAACATTGTTAGCATTTTTCATATCTTGTTCTGATGATGCCCTGCCGTTATTATTTATGGATTTGAGTAAAGCACCTGTTATTATACCGATTGTACTTATCAAAATAGTTGTCGGCATAATTGTTGCATACCTTGTAGATTTAGCATTTATCTTCCAAAAAAATATCACAGAAGATATAAATGCTATAAATACAGATTTAAATGAACCTGCATGCTGCCACCATAGAATCTGCACAATTGAAAACCCTCCATACTGGTGGATGCACCCGCTTACTCATACTTTTAATATGTTTATGTTTACTTTCCTATGCCTTGCATTTTTCAATATGGTAATAAAAGGATTCGACGGAGTTGAAAGCCTTTCCTCATTCTTAATGATAGACTCTCAAAATCAGGTTATCTTTGGTGCGATATTTGGTTTAATTCCGAACTGCGTAACCTCAGTATTTTTAGCACTTGCTTATGTAAAAGGATTGATAAGCTTCCCGACTTTGCTTGCAGGTCTTATAACCTCAACAGGTTTAGGTTTATCCGCATTATTGAAACGTCAGCGCAATAATAGTGATAATATACTGATTATCGGAATATTGCTTGCTGTAGGTATTTTAGTCGGTTTATTTGTATTTTATAATATGCAGATAATTTCAATGATTCAATCATCTTTTACAAAGTAGAGGTATTTTATGCAGGAATTTTTACATTCAATATATTCAGGATTTAACTATATAATCACTCTGCCTGAACATTTAATCGAGCCTTTAACATTCCTGCCGAAATTTTTCAAAGAAGCTTTAATCGAAAGTCTAAACCTTGTTCCGTTTTTATTTTTAATATTTCTTCTGATCGAAATTTTAGAACAGTATTTTACAAAGAAAAAACATTTGTTCGTATTTTTTATGAAAAAAATCGGTCCGCTGTTTGGAAGTTTATTTGCATCAATTCCTCAATGCGGATTTTCAGTTATTGCAAGTACTCTTTATACAAGAAGAATACTCAGCCGCGGAACATTATTATCTGTATATTTAGCAACCTCAGATGAAGCAATTCCAGTATTGATTTCAGACCCTTCAAAAATTTATCTTATCCTGCCAATAATTCTAATTAAAGTTTTTGTCGCAATCCTTGTAGGGTATATCGTTGACCTAACTGTATCTTACAAAGCTAACGAACCGTTAGTTCAAACAAACTCACATAGCGAGCATAATCAAGAAGGCTGCTGCCATCACCACCTGTCAGATATGACAAAATCAAAAGAACTATGGCTTCACCCAATAAAACATACATTTAATATTTTCATTTTCATATTAATAGTTTCCGTAATTTTAGGATACATAATTTCTACAGCAGGAACAGAAGAAAATCTTGCTAAATTATTCCTGTTAAATTCACCCCTTCAACCTGTTTTGGCATCTATTATCGGGCTGATTCCAAATTGCGCAATTTCAGTAATGCTGACTATCTTATTTTTAAAACATACAATCAGTTTCGGTTCATTAATTGCAGGGCTATCATCTGCAGGCGGACTTGGAATTTTAGTTTTGCTAACAAAAAACAATGACAAAAAAGATACTGCAATAATTCTTGGCATTCTGGTTACAATAAGTTCAATAACCGGACTTGTCCTGCAGTATAACCTATTCAATATAAATAAAATTTTTACAGTTTTCGGTACTCAAATATAATAAATAAAAAGGAGCTCTATGATTAATCAGTCTGAAATGTTTCAAAACGCATTTTCACTGCACAAAGAAGGTCAACTAACAAAAGCAAGAGATTTATATCTCAAAATTCTGGAAAATGAAAAGGAAAACGCTGAAGTCTGGGATCTATTAGGTGTTTTATACTATCAGGTAAAAGATTATATAGAAGCCGAAGTTTGTATAAAAAAAGCAATTTCTTTAAATCCAAGATTATATTATATCGAAAACCTTGCAAGATTATATCTTGATAAAGGCGAATTTAAAGCCTCTGCGGCACTGTATGAAGATATAGTAAAAGCATCAGGAAGTTACGAAAATTATTTTAACCTGGCAATGTCTTATAAAGGCAAGCAGGATTGGAATAACGCTAAAGAAGCTTACTACAAGTCACTGGAAATTAACCCGGATGGATATGAATCATATTTTAACCTTGCATATCTTGCATTAAATGAAAACAATCCGCAAGAAGCGGTTAATTGCTACAAAAAAGCACTTGAAATAAAACCTGATGACTGGGAATCTGTTTATTTTCTTGCTTTAGCTTATATGCAGACAAAAGATTATGAAAACGGCTTGAAATGTTTTGAATCCCGCCTATGCCGCCAAAGTGCAATTGTTTCGCAAGAAAAAATTTACCCTAATTTAATGAAACAAAAACCACAATGGCAAGGCGAAGATTTAACCGGCAAAACTTTATTCACATACTACGAAGCAGGCTTTGGAGATATCCTGATGTTCTACAGGTATATGCCGATTTTAACTTCAATGTGTAAAAAAGTTATTATTAAACCCCAAAAAGAACTTGCGCCGCTGTTTAGAGAAAATTCATACGGAGCCGAAGTTCTGGAAATCTTTGACTTTGAAAACGAAATTGATTTTGATTACCATATCCCGTTTTTAAGCATACCTTATGTACTTGGTTATAAGGGAAACGAGATGTTTATTCACCACGATGACGGATATCTAAAAGCTAATCCTGCAAAAATCAATTACTATAAAGAAAAATTTTGCCAAAATGATAAATTCAAAATCGGTATAAAATGGCAGGGAAATACATATTACGATAGAGAACGGGTTTTAAATATCGAAGATTTTATAAGACTATTCAAGCTGCCAAACACACAATTTTATTCATTCCAAACTTTTGACGGTTCAGAAGAACTTGAAAAAGTAAAATCCGAATACAATATTATAGACCTTGGTTCAACTTTTTCAAATTTTTCAGACACAGCAGGAGCTGTTGAAAATATGGATTTAATCATATCAAATGACACATCACTGGTTCATCTGGCGGGGGCTATGCAAAAATCAACAATGGTATTATTGCCACACGTATATAATTGGCGCTGGCACATTGATTTAAACCATTGTGACTGGTATGATTCCGTCAAAATATACCGACAAGAAGAAAACGGAATATGGCAGAGAGTCTTTGAATCTGTAGAAAAAGATTTAAAAACTATGCTTTCAATGGAATAACTGCCTAAATTTTCCAATTATCTTCATCCGGGTTTTCAACCCAAATAACAGTCACTTCAGGCTGTTTATAAAACGGATTAAACCAGTGGCTTTCTTCGGTAAAATCTATTATTGCATCGTAATAGGATATTCGTTGTGCAACTTTTTTTGTATAAGATAATAAATCTGTCATAATTTTCCTAACTATCATAATGTTTATATTGTTCAATATTTTTGAGCTAAAATAATCACCAAAAAGTTTCGGGTTTAGATTTTTATATTCCCCTGCCGGACTACGCCGTTAACTAATTGTGTTTTCTTATCAGAAAATTTATTTTAACAATATATTTAAGGAGGAAAATATGAGCGAAAAATTAAGAGGTTCAAGAACTGAACAAAATTTGATAAATTCATTTGCAGGAGAAGCACAGGCAAGAAATCGTTATACATATTTTGCCAAAACTGCTAAAAAAGAGGGTTATGAACAAATTGCAGCAATATTTTTAGAAACCGCCGAAAATGAACTTGAACACGCTAAACTATTTTACCGCCACATTGAAAACAATCCGCTCGGACACGTTGACGGGTTCTATCCGTTTGAATTTGGCACGACAGAAGATAACCTGAGCAGCGCGATTGCAGGAGAAACCGAAGAATATGATATTCTATACAAAGAAGCCGAAGAAACAGCTTTAGATGAAGGTTTTGATGCGATAGCCGATACTTTTAAGCACGTAAGAAAAGCAGAAGAACACCACGCCAAAAGATATAAAACCCTTTTAGAAAATCTTAAAAACGGAACAACCTTTAGTAAAGATTCCGAAATCACATGGCTATGCAGAAAATGCGGATATCCTTATCGCGGGAAAAAAGCTCCGGAGCATTGCCCAAATTGTTTTCACCCGCAGGCATATTTTCAAGTTTTATGCGAAAAATACTAGAAATTGATGATTTTTTAAGATATACTTATTGAATAAAATAATATAATAAGTATTATATGAATAAAAAGTGGAAAATAACAGCAATTTTGGGTATTTTAACAGTCACCTGCGGCTTATATACGTGGGGAATACCTGCCGTTGTAAATATAAAATCACATAAAGCTTTCATTGAAAAGACTATCCTGGAAAATTCCGGATACAGTATTGATATTGGCAACCCTGAATTATCTATGGGCTGGTTTCCATCAGTCTGGATTAAAAGTAATAACATATCTATCCTAAACAGTGACAACTCAAAAGCTTTATCCATCGATAATCCTAAACTTAAATTGAAATTATTTCCGCTTTTGAGAAAAAAAATCGAAATATCAAAACTTTCAGCATCAAAGGAAGAAGCCTATTTTATATTCACTAAAGATTCCCAATTTATGCTCGGGCAGTATCCTTTAACAGCACCTAAAGATAATAAGAAAAGTGAATTCACTCTGTCTAAAATGGCACTGGGACTTGGCGAATATAATATTCACCTTGATGACAAAAAAAATTCTAAAAAATCAATACTGTCAGGAAAATACTTCAACCACAAATATAATAGAAAAAAATATTTGAAATTTGCTACAGACAGCACATTTAATATTGATAATATTGAAACAAACATTGATGCCGATGTTGAAATTTCTCTGCCAATTGACAGATTATCAGAAGATAAATTAAAAATCTCAGGCAGCATAGTTGATTTTGATATATCATCAATCTCAGATTATGTAAAAATACTCTCAAAAGGACAGATAAACTCTCTTAAAGGAACTGTCAGTTTAGTTGCAGCGACAAGACCTGATAAATTTGGTCATAAAAGTATTTCAACAAAACTAACAACCAAAAACTTAGAAATTCTAGGCAAAGATAAAGCATCATCTATAATCTATCCTGATGAACTCATTGCAGATATAAATTTTGATACAGTAGAAAACGGAATCCACTTTGAAAATACCACACTGGAATCAAGTAAAATTCATGCCAGAGTAGACGGAAAAATCTTTAACCTTGGTAAAACTCCTAAATATAATATTGAAACCGAAGTCAAAGATACAAGACTTGAAGATGTAGTTGCAATCCTGCCCGGCAGTGAAACCCTGCTTCCTGATTTTAACCTATACAAGCTCAAAAAATATGTATTTTACGGAGATGGGGAAGGTAAAGTCCAATTTGTCGGACAAGGAAACCGTCCAAACGTAACCGGAGATGTAAAACTTCGCAATGCTTATCTTATCCACCCGATAAAAGGCTCTCCTGCTAATGCAAAAATTGACCTTAATTTTAGGGGTAAAAAAATGCTGTTAGATGTATTTGTTCCAACAAGCAAAAATCAAAATGTCAGTGTTAAAGGCACCGTTTTAATTGACGGAACAAAATACTCTGAATTGCAAATAAAAAGCACAGATGCAGTAATTTTGGCACCTGCTCAAGAAATATTAAACCCGCTTCACGAGATTTTAAAATTCCAGCTTGGGCCTGTCCCTCTAATGACAATTGCCGGTGTAGGAAACATTGATATGCACTCAGCAGGGAAAAAAGTCGATCCGCATATATGGGGAAAAATTACATTTAAAGATGCAACTGCGTCATTCAATGAAATAAAACATCTTGAACTCCAAAAAGGAGCCGGTGAAGTTGTATTTAACGATAAAAAAACAACTTTCAAATCATATCAGGCATTTATCAACAACAAACCCGTAGAAATCTATGGAGACTGTGTTGTTCTCGGAAAGTTAAATGTTTATGTAAAAACAAAAAATCAAGATATAAAACAATTAATAAAAGTTATTAATTCTTCTCCGCTTTTGGTTGATGTTCAGAAGGTTGTAAAGCCATTCACCCAGCCTGAAGGTATTGCTGATGTATTTTTACACATCTATGGCAACGTAAAAAATGCTGAAGAAGTTGTATTTAATGAAGATTTATTCTCAAAAGGTTCAATAACATTGCATAATGCCAAAACGCTTATGCAAGATACCTTCCTGCCATTTACAAATGTAAATGGGATAGTAAACTTTGATCAATATGACTCAGATTACGATATAACCGGTTATATAAGAAATTCAAAAGTACACGTTAAAGGTACAGGTTCAAATTCAATTATAGATTTAAAAGCATATTCTGATAAATTTATGCTTAATGATATTTTTGATACCCTGCACCCTGATATGCTACTACCTTATAAAAAAGAACTCGGAAATATCAATGTTTCATTTAATGCAGGCTATAAAGGGATAGCAGATGCCGGAAATCTTGATTACAATAAACTGTTGGTTGATGGCAAATTTATCCCGAATATGGATTCACAAAACCCTATAAAACTTGATGGCGGAACATTTACAATCAAAAACGGCATCTTAAAAACTTCAAATTTAAAAGGCTTATTTAACAATAATCCTTACACACTATCCCTTAGCGCAAAAGATCTGGATAAAGAAGATCTTAATATAACAGATGCTGTATTTAACTTTAAAAATTTTGATATAAGCGCGGTCAACACTATTAAAAATCAAATAAAACTGCCAAAAGAACTCCGCACACAAATCGATAATATAACCGAACTAAAAGGAATTATTGATATAAACGGTTCTATAAAAAATAATCATATCAATGCTAATACAAGTCTTGAAGATACAAGTTTTGTATATAAACCGTACGGCGCAGTAGTAAGAGTTCTAAGCGGTAATGCTAATATCCGCGGAGATGTTTTATATCTTGATAAAATAAATTCCCGCATAAGCTCCATGCCTGTATTTTTAAACGGTAAAATCTCAAAAATATATTCCCAAAATCCAAATCTTAATATATTTATAAGTTCAAAACTTACTCAAATATTCTTTGACCGCTTCTTTAATTCAAAATCAGTTTATCCGGTAAAAGCAAAAGGAGAAATAAATTTTTTCACAAGATTAAGTGGTTCACTTAACGCACTCAGGGCAAAATCAACCCTTAACCTTGGAGAAAACTCATCAATTTATTATATGGGGGCAACTCTTGCCGGAGCTCCAACAGGAGCATTTAACTCTGAAGGTATGACAACCAACCCTGTATCAGTTATTTCAGATGTCATATTATACCCAAATAAAATTAAAGTAAATTCACTAAACTACAAACAGACAATAACCTCTCAAAATAATAAAAAATCAATACAAAATCAGGTTAATGCATCAGGTGAAATTTCACTGCTTCCAAATAATATCGCACAATTTAAAAACTTCAAAATAAAAACCGATAACCCTACCAATGCCAGAATTTTTAACGTTCTGTTTAAAAAACCGACAATTAAACAAGGGGTATTTACATCTAATCTTGTTATCAACGGGACATCTGCCGCTCCATATATCCTTGGAGATTTAAACGTTAAAAGTATTGATATTCCGCTGCTTGATTCAACAGTAAGAGACATAAACATTGATTTTCAAAAAGATTTCATCAACCTGAGTTCTAAAGCTGTTGTACTGACTAATGATATTTTTATGAATGCAAAAATTATTAACAAAGCGTCCATGCCGGTTGAAGTGGAAGATGTAAAAATACAAATGGACGAACTTAATCTAAATGTAATATCCGCAGCTCTTAACGATTTAGAAGCAGACTACACAAGAAATAACCCGTTAAAACAAGGAACCATTCCTGCACTTTCACCAAACACCCTTATCATTAAAAACGCTCAGATTAATGCAGATAATGTCCTTATAAAAAAAGCAAATGCATCTAAATTTAAGTCCCATATGACTTTAGATGAAAACCAAATATTTAATATTGATGACTATAGTTTTAATATAGCAAACGGTACTGTTAACGGTAAAATAAGCTATGATTTAAAGAATTTTAGCGGAACAGGTTCTATGCAGATTAACAAAGCTGATGCTCAAATTATTGCAGAAAACTTCTTTGACATGCCCGGACAAATGTACGGTACAGTTACCGGAGATTTAAATGTTTCCTGTACCGGGTTGTCCAGTATTGACTGCATAAATACTCTGTCAGGAAGCGGCAAGTTTGAAGTAAGTGACGGGAAAATGCCAAAACTCGGTTCACTGGAATATCTTCTAAAAGCAGGAAACCTTATAACAGGCGGAGTAACAGGAATTTCAATAAACGGAATCATTGACTTAATCACTCCTCTTAAAACCGGTAATTTCAAAAGTATCAGCGGAGATATCCACGTAAAAAATGGTATTGCTGATGATATTAACGTATATTCAAGCGGGGACGATCTTAACCTTTATATGACAGGCAGCTATAATATAGCAAGTCTTGTTGCAGATATGGAAGTCTATGGAAGCCTTTCAAAGAATTTTTCAACACTGCTTGGCAGAATTGCAAACTCTTCGCTTAACACCCTGTTTAATACAATCCCGGGAGTTAATATCAATGAAATTAATCCTAAATCAACCAGTAATATCAACAAAATCCCTAACTTTGATAAAAGCAAAACTCTGCGTGTATTCAAATCCGAGATATACGGTGACATCAACGGTAGCAACTATGTTAAAAGTTTCCGCTGGATAAAAGACTAATACTTACTGTTAAATAAAGTAAAAAAACGAAACTTATTTAAAGCTCCGTTTCTAAAATTTTTATTTTCACATTAAAATTACTTCTTAACAAATTCCTGATGCATTTTTTCAATCATTTTTAAAGTGTCTTCTTCACCATGAGTCGATGCATAGTTTTCAATAGCTGCATTCAATTCCTGCACTAACTGCGGGTTTTTCTCCAAAAATTTCATATCATTTTCAATAGAATCTGATGAAATCTGTGATTTGCCAAGTGTTGCTTCCGGAACATTTGTCAAATCTTTAATCTCTTTTGCTTCAGGTTGAACAGCAGCTGTCGCTTCTTCCGGGGCTGAATCTGCTGCGGCAGGTTTTTGGATACCTTTGAAGTTTAAACTATTAATGTTTTTGTTGTCGATTTCTCTCATAGTATCACCTTACTTTCAGAAAATTACATTTTCTATATTATCTTCATGTTGGTTTTTATATAGAAAACACCTAAATAATATTTTTTGCTACTTTCTTCTTAAAAAAATTACAAAAATTTACATGTAATTTTTCAAAAATTTTTCATGTTATGATGTATTATATACTATAAAAGGATGTAATGCAAATTATGAACTTGGATAAATTAGCGAAAGATTTCTGGTGGGCTCTTACAGCATTCAAAACCATAGACGAATTACCCGATTCTATTATATACACAGATTCAGAAGGCAATATTAAAAAGCATAACAGAAAAGCTAAAGAAACTTTCGGGTTGAATTGCGAAGAATTAAAAACAGTAAACATTAACGAAATTATACAAAACGGTTTAACAAATGTAAAAACCTCAATAGAGGCCTCAAAACCGGTACTGACAAGCGCGCAAATCCCAGGACGTGAATTTTATGTTGAGCTAAACGCTTCCAAAAAGGGCCGTGGTTATTGCATTAGTATCAGAGATTTAACAAAATTAACAAAAGAAATAATAAACGACGAAAAAACTTTAAAATTTAACAACGAAAAAAATGCAATGCTTGCAAAGCTGGAAGGCGATATTAAATCTCCAATTACGTCAATAAGCGGGTTTTCGCAAGGGCTGTTAGACGGACTTGGAGGAGAATTAAGCGAAAAACAGGCTAAATATGTAAAAATCATCCATAATAACGCTGAAGAGCTATATCATTTTTCAGACAAACTTATTGAGTTTTCAAAAGCCGAATCTTCAATCTACGAACCGGATTACCACACATTTGACGTAGTTGAAAGCTTGAAAGCCATTTCTAAAGATTACGAAGATGAGATAAGAAACAAAAAACTTGCATTCGATATAGATCACGAAACACTTGACAAACGTAACATCTATACCGATTTAAACGCAATAAAGGCAGCCTTCAGAAACATATTGGAAACCTCTGTTAATATGACTGAAACCGGTTATATTTCGGTAAAACTTACACATCCTGATGAGAAAATCTGTGTATTGTATAACCTTGATATTACAGCTAAAAAACAAACCTCTTACTTGCAATTAACAATCAGAGATACAGGAGTTGGAATAGCAGAAGAGGAAATGAAATACTTGTGCGAACCTTATGCACAGCTTGACAAAGGTAAAAAGAATTTCCTAAGAGCACTTCAGCTTGGAACAGCAAGTATATTGATAAAACGAGCAAACGGGCTTATAGACATCAGATCCGAAGTAATGAAGGGAACTGTTTATAATATAATCCTGCCTATAGAAAAGGAATAAGATGAGCGGCGTAGTTTTAAAAAACGTAAAAAAAACTTACGATAACAACAAAACAGTAATTAATAATGTTAATCTTGAAATCAAAGATAAAGAATTTGTAGTACTTGTAGGAGCATCAGGCTGCGGCAAGTCAACACTTTTACGAATGATTGCAGGACTGGAAGATATCTCTGAGGGTGAAATTTATATCGGAGATAAAAAAGTTAACAATGTCCCGCCAAAAGACAGAGATATCGCATTCGTATTCCAAAGTTACGCGCTATATCCGCATATGACCGTCAGAGAAAATATCGCATTCGGTTTGAAAATGCGCAAAGTTGACAAAGCAACAATAGATAAAAAAGTGCAAGAAGCCGCTGAGATCCTCAATCTTGGAGAATATTTAGACAGAAAGCCAAAACAATTATCAGGCGGACAAAGACAGCGTGTAGCATTAGGACGTGCGATTGTCAGAAACCCGAAAGTTTTCTTAATGGACGAGCCACTATCAAACCTTGATGCTAAACTCCGCGTACAAATGCGCTCAGAAATAAAAAAACTTCACGAAAAACTTCAAACAACATTCATCTACGTAACTCATGATCAAACAGAAGCACTTACAATGGGGGATAGAATTGTTGTTCTTAATAACGGTGATATTCAGCAGGTTGATTCACCAGAAGAGATTTATAACAACCCTGCAAATACTTTTGTAGCAGGGTTCGTGGGTTCTCCACAGATGAACTTCATAAACGGCAGCGATATAGGACTTGATGAAAATATCTTATACGGAATCCGCCCTGAAAAAATGACAAAACCTGACGGTGATATAAAATTGAACGTTAACGTTGATATATCTGAAATGCTTGGCAGTGAAAAAATCGCATATTTTAATATCGGGGAGAACAAATGTTCTGCAAAACTCGATGCAGATGTGCAAATTGGCAAAACTTTAGAATTAACAATTAAAACATCTGATTTGTATAAATTTGATAAACAAACCGGAAATAGAATTTAAAAAAGCGGGATAAAATCCCGCTTTTCTTTATAAAAGTTCTTTACCATCTTCTGGCAGACCTTTAAAATCATGCCCTTTCGGAAGATAATGAGGTTTTGCGATAATAGGCGGTTTTCCTTTTGGTCCTTCGCCTTTTGGAAGAGGGCTGGGGTGAGGGGGGGCATTTACCCCTGTCATTGCGAGGGAGTGGAACGACCGTGGCAATCGCAGTATTGTACAATAAGTCCTGCCATGAAATTTTTCAAATTAATAAACTAATCATTCGCACTGGTTAAGAAATTAACAAGTCCCTGAAGCCCGAGTTTATAACTATCAGATTTAAACCCTGTAATCTGCCCCACACAAACATCGGCAAACATAGAATTATGTCGAAACTCTTCACGCCTATAAATATTTGAAATATGAACCTCAACAGTCGGAATTTTTACAGAGGTGAGCGCATCACGTATCGCAATGCTTGTATGAGTATAAGCGCCTGCATTTAAAATTATTCCGTCAAAATTTCCAAGCGCATATTGGATTTTTTCAATAATCTCACCTTCAAAATTACTTTGAAATATTTCAATATTAATCCCGAGTTCAAAAGAATACTCGTGCAGTTCCATTTCAAGGTCTTTGTACGATTTTGAGCCGTATTGCTCAGGTTCTCTAACCCCAAGCATATTGAGGTTCGGACCATTAATTATCAGTATGTTTAAATCTTTTTCCATATCAGTATTATATTACAAAAAGTCTAATTTGTAAATTTTTGTTAAAATTTCAAACATGAATATAACCAATTTAGCATGCTTGTCTTATCATGCAAGTACAAACTATCCCAAAATCTCCTCCCAAGATTATTGTTCAAGTCGCAAAGAATTGTGACTTTTTTTTTAACAAATCAAGGATTTGATAATTAAGCTAATTCATATCGTGAATTGACATTTGAGAGGATACTTCAGCAACAATTCTTGCTATATCGGCACCCCCGACAGACGCTTCAAGAATAAGCGGAGCGTAGATTAACATAGTTTCTCTGTATCTCATTGTCTCTATATCAATTATATTAAATTCAATAAAATCATCACCGGCATAGATAAGCTTGCCATACTCTCCACCTGTAGCCCAGCGAATAAATAAGTATTGATTTTCGTATTCTTTTAATTTTTCTACTAACTTCATCTTTAACCTAAAATACCTCTACAAATATATTATTAGTTATTTTTTAGAACAAGTCAATTATTTAACCGGTTAAATTAAACAATAAAAGTTTTAACAGAACCATCCTGATGATACAAACCGCCGCCGCATACAGTTTCTACAACTTTTAATACGACCTCACGCGGCGCATCAATTTGATTCAGCGTAAATTCTTGTCCGGTATGTTTTATCTTAAATACACATTTTTGATTTTGATCAGCCGGAACATACAACGACGCAATTTCATTTTCCAAAAGCCTTACCATCTCTTCATCACGATCTTTTGCATCCTTAATTATATCATTGTAGTTACCGCTTATTGCCATAATTCTATTTGAAAAAATATGTCTTCCATCATCTCTGAAAAGAGCTTGCGGCTGAAAATTACAGCGGGTTGTAAAACTCATCTTGTGCCAGAGAATATTTATCACAGCAACAGATTTCAAAGAATCAGAATCAACATAAATATTCTGGGTTGTAACCCCTCTTGAAGAAAACGATTGTTTAAGGTTATTTGCAACCAGTTCAAGACAATCCGTCATTCTTGTAAAAATATCGTTTGTGTTGACTGTAGAATGCTGATAATCTAAAAACTGCTTATACATATGAGAAGATACAAGCTCTACTCTCTCCTGTATAACTATATCTTTCTTTGTTGCGGTTTCTGAATTATCAAAACTTTCAAAATTATTTAGCAATTTTATTTCCTTTATATAACCTATTTTTAAAATAAACATGTTTTCTTGTAAAGATTATATATCTTTTCGTTACAAAACTGAATACTTAAATGGGATTATAAATATTTTTTATAATTTTATAAAAGAGTTTAATTCTCAAGATTAAAGCCATTAAGGTTACAATAAGCGCCCAATGCAGATTTTGCACTATCAATTTTTTCTCTTAAATAGGTATTTTTAGTAGCCTTAACAACTATTTCCATAGCTTTGTCATACATTTTGCCTGCGCCTTTAAGATATTCGCTCTGATTTTGAGATTGCAGCGAACCGATATCCTGGAAATATTTACCATAAAGCAAATAAATTTTTGATAGTAAATCATTCATATTATATTTTTTAGCAAGAAGCATTCCTGATTCAATATTTATTTTCGCTGTTTCATAATCAGAAAGCTCCATATAGGCTTTTGCAAGAATAATTTTCAAACTTACAATAAAAAACGTACAGTTAATTTTAGGATTTTGAGCAATATCAAGAGCCTGAGTAGCTATTTCTACAGCATTTTTAGGAGATTCGGTTATAATTGTAGCTTCAGATATCAAATACCAGCATAATAACGCACCCATAGCCAATTTTTTATTGGCAAAATAAGTAATTTGTTCATTATAAATCTGTATCGCCTGTTTAGCCTGCTTTGAATCACAGTAAAATCTTCCAAGTAAAGTCTTGAAAATATTTTTTATAAATTCATTTCCGGTATCCTCAGCAGCCGTAGCTGACTCATACAAGACTTGCTGAATACTATCATAATCCTTTTTCAAAAATTTATTTATAACCTCAATAAGTCCGTAAAAATGTATAATATCAGCGTTATTAGAATTTATATAATCTAAATCTGCATACTTAAACCCGTAGATATTTTGAACATCAGTCAAAACCTCTTGCGAAGTTGCAAAATTACCTTTCATGGTATTTGCATAAGCCAGTACAAGCTTTGCCCTGCAAATAAGGTCTTCATCTGTAATTTTATGTTTGTCTATAACTTCGAATAAGAATGCCAAAACCTCAAATGAGCGATCATTCCCCTGCAGCGCAAGTGCAGCAGCAAGGTTAAGATATACCCTGATCCAGGTATCATACAAAAATCCCATCGGAATAGTTTTATTCAATCTCGGTTTAGATAAATTCGAATTAATAACAGGCATTATATCATTATCAATCAAATTAACAACTTCACCGCAATTTCCAACATTTAACAATGACGGCAACTTTGAGGCTTTTATCATAGCTACTTCAAGCTCTTGGGACGGGGTTAATTTTTTCAACACATTATCAATACACTCAACATCACCGAAATAATTACCGATTTTTTTACAGCAAAGAGCCAGATACCCAAGCAATTCTATTTCTTTAGCTTCATTATTTTCAGATTTAGCATTTGAAATTGCGTCCGGCAAAAACTCTATAGCCTCTTCCGGATCATATTCGGTTAAAAGCTTACCCAAACGCTCACTTATATTATATCGGATATTTAGCGTTTCATTTTCGTTAAATTCATTCAATAAAGCAAGACACTGCTTTTGGGCAATTACATACAGGTTTATATCCCCGACATAAGATGCAAGACGTGTTGTTTTTGTCCAAATATCAAAAGCCATACGGTTTTCTTTAAGATTATGAGCTATCATTGCCATTGTAGCATTTGTATTCAGTGTAAAAATACTTATAGCCTTGCCGACTTTTACATTTATATCTTCAAAAGCACTGTCATTTTGAATATTTTTTAAAACATTTTCCCATAAAAGCAAATTATTAAATTCATAAAAAACTTCGTTATAAGGCCTTACGAAATTTGATTTTGCCAGATAAGACATTATGTCATTAAATTCCTGATTTTTATACCCGAAAATTTCTTTTAACAACGCAAGATTAAGTCTGTCACCCAATATAGCAGCACCACAAAGCATTTTATGAGCCTCTTTGTTTGTTTTTTTAAGGGTTGCCAAACGCTCTTTTATCAAGTCAGAAAAATTATTTGGCATTATAAATGCTTTATCAGCAATCTGACAGTCAAAGCAGTAGCTTACAGCCTGCTCTACAAATGCCGGATTGCCTTTGCTTTTTTCAAAAATAATCTCTTTTTCCCGGGGCGAAACGTAAGTTCCTGCATCACCTGTCAATTTTAAATTCTTTTCTAAATCAGAAGATTCTGACGGTGCAAGATAAATATCCTCATACGCTTTTAATTCTTTTTTATCAACACCGAAAAAACTGCTGACAGGCTTATGTTCATTGTATATCGCAATAAATTTTAAATTTCTCCAATTATTATCGCGCCTGATAAAATTAGTCAAAAATTCTATCGAAAACCCATCAATGAAATCCAAATTATCAACAACAAAAACAAATCTTCCGGTATGACAGAATGCATCAAAAATTTTGTTTAAAATATCATAAGTTTTTTTCTTATTTATAATAATATCTTCATAATTTCCGTCTTTTGAGTTGTATAAGAAATTTAAAAAGTCAGAAACTTCAACAGCATTTAAAAATCTAAACTCATTACTGAAAAATTGCATTGCATCTTTTTTCAAATCATCGTTATTAACATAATAATTAGGAAGTTTAAAAAGATTTAAAAGCATATCCTGAATGACACCACCCGGTGTAAGCTGTGTCAATTGTGTACATTTACCGACACACCACTCAAGTTTTTCAGCATCTAGAGATTTCATTACCTTTTTTAACAAAGAGCTTTTGCCGATCCCTTTATCCCCTGATATTGAAAAAATCTTTTTATCACGCGAACGAAGTCCTTCAACCAAAACCTCAAATGCTTTTGATTGATTATATAAATTTGGGACAAACTCAAGATTTACCGATTTAGATTTAGATTGAGATTCTGCTTCTTTTACCTTAGATTTCAATCCGGGACGGAACGGAGAACCGCATTTTCTGCATTTTACAGCAATCGGGAAATTTACACTGTGGCAATGAGGACAAATTTTTAACAGCTCTTTTCCACATTTTTTACAAGCCAAAGCTCCGACAGGATTCACGGTATTACACTGTTTGCATAGTAAACCTGTTCGGGTTTTACAATATGGACACTTTAAAGCTGTGTCAGAAATATTTTTTTTACATACAGGACATTTCATAGTTTAGAATCTATTCTATAACATCTCTGACTTTTTCCATCAATTTGTATAATCTTTTTGAGATTTCAGATTGAGAAAGACCAAGTACTTCAGAGATTTCTTTCTGAGTCATGCCTTTATCATAACGCAAAGTATAAATATGTAAATAGTTTTTGTCAGGATTCTCTGAATCAATTTGCTTGATTGTATCTGCAACAAACGATAAAATTTCTTTTTGAATAACAATTTCTTCAGGGCTTTCCGGGATTTTAATATCGCCATAATTGATTATAACATTTGAATAGTCAACAGTCTCAGTATCTTCAAGCGGAACCTGAATTGTAGACATATACCCTGAACGAGTTCTTCTTAATCTGCCGGAATCCTTCAGAACATTGATAATTGATGTTGTTACAATACGTTTCAGATAAGCTTCCAATGTGGATTCTGTTTCGATAGCACCAAGTATTGTCACAGAGCGTTTGCATGTTTCGTTAAAGAAATCATCATACAAATCCTCATTGTTCGGGTATTTACGATCATTTTTTATTATTTTACTAATTAAATCAATTTTATCTTGTGCTAATTCCACAACGTAACTTCCTCTACTTTAATCTAAAGTATATCATATTTAGAAATAAATTTTAAGTATCGCCGTTGTACTTTCGTCATTACCCACACTATGAGGGGCTTTGAGAGCTTTCATAGTTTGGTTAACAGTTTGTAACACAATTTTATCAATCTCTGCAGAACCACTTGAAATCACGATTTGAGAGCTCTTGAATGTTCCATCTTTAGCAAAAGTAACACTTACTCGGACTTCATTTGAATAAATATAATCCTTTGCAAGTAGTAAATCACTTGTTAATGATAGCTTCAAACTCTTACCGACTGATTGGAAGTATTGTTTAAATGCTTGATTATATGAAATATAATCAGGAACTTCCCAAGTCAATTTTTTAACTTCAATAAATGTAGTTGCAGGCCCTTTCTTAACAGGTTGAGCCGGAGCTGCTGCCTGAGGTTTAGGCTGAGTTGCAGCAGGTTGAGATGTTGAAGCCAAAGCATTAGTGTTATTATCCATGTTTACAACATTATTAGGATCAACGTTTAATGTATTAGCATCACTTACCCCGTTATCAGGATTTGTCGGAACTGCATCATCTGTTATCGGTTGAGGCGCTTCTTCAGTTGGAGCTTTAAACATTTTTGCAACACTGAAGCCAATTACCCCGACTAAAGCCAAAGCTATTAAAGTTCCCACAATGCCAAGTCCTATACCCAAACCGGGTTTACCGGCTCCGCTTGCTCTGCCAAGACGACCCGGATTATTTAGCAATGCCGCTCCGGGAACTTTTGCATCCGGATTATAAAGGCTTTCTAATGGCTCAGACTGTTGAGGAAGCGGGATATCAGTAGTATTTATATCAATAGGGATTTCACCTGTTTGGAAGGTTCTGTCACTTATCACAGTTGAATTTTCAACAACCTTATAAACTTTTTCTTCCGCTTCCGGTTCAATAATAAGTTCATCTTCAACCGGTTGAACAGATTCAGACACTACAGCAACTTGCTCAATTTCTTGAGGTACAACATCTTGAAGATTATCATAATTTGTATCATCCATCCATTCTTGTTCAGGATTTTCAACCGGAAATGGAGCAGCAGTTTCATCAAGACTTTGCTCGTCTGGAATTTCTTGAACATCAGTTTCTGTACCTAAAGCATCAAAATCATCCAAAGACAACTCATCAGAAATCGGAACTTCTGAATTTTGCACCTGTTCAATATCTTCCAAATTATCAAAAGTTTCATTACCAACATTAACCTGCGCAAACTCATCTAAAACCGGAGTACTAATATCATCAGATACACTTGTAACACCTTCATTGATTGGTGATTGCTCAAAATCAGAAACTTCAAGAATCGGCTCTTCTTCTATTTCAGAAGATTCAAATGAAAGCTCATCAGAAGCAGCTTGATCTGAAAAAATCGGTTCAGAAATCTCATTTACCGGTTCTTCTACCTCTGACACCAACGGTTCAGAATCATCAACACCAATATCAAAATTATTTTGAGCCGGCAAATCTATAGTATTTTCAACAGATAAATCTTCTCCGACGGACATTTCTCCAAAATCAAGAGCATTAGTATCATCAATAGATATTTCATTTAAATTTCCTTTGATCCCAAAGTCAACCAAATGTTCATCACCGGAATTACCCAAACTCATATCGGTATCAAAACTGTCCATAGATGAAGTTCCGTCTTCATTTATTGTATAAGAAGACATACCCGGTAAATCCATACCTACATTTTCATCATCAACATTTATATCAGGCAAAGCAACATTTGAAGCCGCACCCATATTAGAAAAACTTGACAAATTAGACGCATCATCCGAAGTATCTTCAAAATCATCTAATTCAACTGAATCCATTGCTCCAAAATTAATGGTTTCATGTTCAAAAACTTCATCTTCAGTTTTAAGTTCCACTGTATTCAAATCAGCCAAATCTTTTGGAACGTCAAATTGACCGGAAATTTCAGCCTCAAGATTGGCTTCTAATTTTGCAACAGATAAATCACCTAACGCTTTTATATGTTCAGGAATTTCCGCAGTATCAGGAGCTATATCAGTTTTTGCATAGTCAATTCTGTCAAGATTTTTCTGCTGTTTTTCTAAATTCTTCCCGACAACATTATCGACCATATCCCCGGACACAGAAGCTAGTTTTATGGCTCCATCAGAGACTGCAGCAGAAGCATCAACTACCGCATCTACAACTTCACCGGCAACCTCTGCACCTTTGGCTGCCGCACCGGCTTCTGCCGCCGCAGCTCCTGCACCTGCCGCAATAGCAGTCCCAGCAGCAAGCCCTGTTGATTTTGCAATTGCACCTTCTACAGCATTACTAAAAGCTTCAGCTAACCCTTTTGTTATATCATCATTTTTCGGTTTTTCGTCAGTTACATCACTGATTTCAGGCTTATTATCATCAATAGCGGCTATTGTTTCATCAAGCAAAGCATCAACAGATAAAACTGTATTAGCCGCCGGCATATCAACAACTTCAACCTCTGGAACTTCCTCTAAAACAGGACTTGAGTCAACATCGACCTCATTTTTTACGTTAAAGTCCAAAAGGTCTTCATCTGAGTTTTGAACAGGTTCCGCATCAATTTGCGGCATGTCATTTTCAAATGAGTCATCATCACCAAGTAAATCATCACCTAAATCGACACTTCCAATATCTAAAAGCGGAGATTCTTCTGCTTCTTCTAAGACTTCCTCCTCAACTCCGGTCTGTTGCGGAATTTCATCTTGATCAGCCTTTTCTTCATTAAAATCAAATAAAACTGAATCTTCCTCTTCAGATTTAGCAACAGTTTCAACCTCAGGAATATCCTCAGCCTCTTCTAATATTACTTGAGGCTCGTCAACGTCAATACTTATTGTATTATTTTCTGTAAATTCAAGCTCGTCAGAAGTATCTAACATTTCTTCTGACTGCTCAAACCCACCATCATCTACGGGTTCAATATCACCTTCAATATCCATTTCGGTTTCTTCATTTTCTTCAACCGATGCAATATCTTCATCAAGTAAAGATTCATCTATTGAAATATCATCATCAAGCATCATACTTGATAAATTAATCTCTTCATTTTGAATATCATCTGATTCCAAAGTCTCAGCCGGAGCCGGCTCAACGTCATCTTCATCATCTGTAATAAGTGTAAATGTTGCCGGTTCTTCCTGGCTGCCAAGAGTTGAAGCAACACTATATGCAAGAGTTTCAAAGTTATCAAACTCAAGCACACTGTCTCTTAGTTCGGAACTCAATAAAAGCAGCTCCAAGAACTCCCTCATTTCATCCTCTGAAAGATTATGATCAGCAAGTGATACTGACAACTCACGACCCCTTAGAAAATCTTCTTCAGTAAGAGTTCTTTTCGCTTTACCCGGGAAGTTTTTAATAAATTTTACCAAAGATTCAGGAGTTGATAACTTCTTCTTGCTAAAGAAATAATAATCACTGTTCTGACTTTGTTTATTTATTTGAGAAGGTTTGAAATATCCAAGGAACTCAACATTTTTAAACTCTTCATCTATTTTCAATACAACATAAACATCAGGGACAATCTCAAAGTTAAAATGACTTTTCGGAACAAATATTTGATTTTCACTAAACACAACACGAACGTCTATATGAATATTAGAAAGCAAAACATCAGCAATATCAATATTTTCAAGGACTTTTGATATTGAATGCATATTATGAACATCAGAAACATTCACCCCTTCTGACTTCAGATACTTCATTAAAAGTTCTGCACCTAAAGCATTTAAATATGCCCTGTTCTTAACTCCCTTGTTCACAAAACTTCTGGACATAAATTCCGCTTCTGTTATATTTTCTTTTTCTATATAAATTAATGTTCCTTGATCAGCTGTCATTTTAAATTATTCCTCCCTCTACATTAATAAAGATGACACGGCAATTGAAAATATTCCAAAATATTTGTAAACTTTTGTAACAAATATTTGCAAATTGAGATTAATGGGTCAAAATTAATTTATCAAGTGTTTTATATTTAGTGTAGTAGTAAAAAGTGTACAAGGAGGTTTTCTCATGATGGTAAGTCCTATTTCAAATGTTCGTTTTTGCGGTGAAGCAGCTGCAGCAAATCCTTTGGAACGCAAAGGTGCTTTTGCTAAACCTGAAACAGCAGCAGCTCCGGAAGGTGATAAAGTAGATATTAAAAAAGAAAAGAAAGGGCATGCTCTTCGCAATACAATTATCGGTACTGTATTAACAGCAGCAGCTTTGGTAGCATTACAAAAAACTAACGTATTAAAAGTTTTAGATGCAGCAGCTTTAAAAGAAGCTAAATGGTATCAAAAAGCAGCTCACTACGTTGGTAAAGCCGGTGAATTTATTGCTAAATACACTTATGATCCAATCGCAAAATTATTCTCTAAAAAAGGTGCTGAAGCAGCAACTGAAGCTGCAACCGAAGCAGCTGAAGCTATTGTAGGATAACCCTCGAGAAAACTTTTACCTATAAAAATATAAAAACAGATATTTGAACAATGTTCAAATATCTGTTTTTGCTTGACGAATCCAAAGTATATATGCTATAATACCCGTGTTAATTTGTGTTTTACCCATACTAAATGAGTCATCGGATATGTCAGAAAGGAAATTTTATGACATACGGTGTTCCATATTTATTTGTTCCGGGAACAAAGGCAAAAGCCGATGAGGTTAATGCGAACTTTATTGACGTGTTGGATAAAGTTGATGCGGTTAATCTTCGCGTTGATAATTTAAACGAATCTTCTAATACAAAGTTAGAAGACTTGGAAAACAATAAACTAAAACTAGACTTATCTAACCTTGATGAAGAGGGGAAAAAAGTACTTGATGCGAAAGCAAATGCAAGCTTACTTGACGGACCCTGGGTAAATAAACATTTATCCCTTGCTTCAAATAGGAGCATATCAGCAAATACCACTCAAAATTACTCTTTAAATGATTATTTGCCTGATAAAACAAACAAATACCTTATTCTGATATCTTTATATGCTCATACAGGTACTGTTAACGGCAATTCAATTTATTTATACATGAAATCCGACTATACCAGCGGGAAAATGCCTATAGCAAGGACCGTAACACGAAGCAACGGAAATGCGTATGACTGCGGTCAATGCATTATTCCAACAGCATCAGGCAGACTACTTTCAATTATGAACTCCGGCGGCAACGGAGTTGCAACTTACACGTTTGAAATTCAAGGTTACAGAAAGGTTAGATAATTATGGGAAAATATATATTTGTAGAAAACGGAATCCTGAACGGAGCAGGAGAACTAAAACAAACCGACGAAAATTTAATCAGCATAGAAGTCAGTGACAATGTATATAACGAATACATCAATGATAGGTTAAAATACACCTTTGAAGATGGTAACATCATTGAAAACCCTGATTATGCCGACTTAAAACAAAAAGAACATCTTAATAACAGGATTTGTAAAATCACCAACCTGCTTACCGAATACGATCTAAAACGTATCCGCGCTGTTTGCGAAGACGAAATTAAAGACGAAAAAACAGGTGAAACTTGGCTTGATTATTATAATTCAAAAATTTATGACCTGCGTATAGAATTAGCAGGAATAAAAGCTCAATTATAAGTTTTCTCTTTTTCATATCATAAGTTTTTTCCGATATCCTCCAGTTCTTTCAATGAATTTTCATCTTTCGCAAGATCTGTTTTTTCACTGGCATAATATGATTTCTGAAAAAGCATATC
>URYF01000013.1 GCA_900551965.1 uncultured bacterium | reverse complement strand
ACAAAAAACCTTGGAACCATTGCAGTTCCAAGGTTTTTTTATGCCATTTTTCAGATAGGATATTGCAATTCTGATAACAAAATTGAATCTTATTATCAAATAAACAAAAAGGAAGTTTTATTATGAAACTCAAAAAAATTATTATTATGGCATTGTGCCTGTCGTTTGTCATGACGTGCGGCGTTTTTCTTGCCGCGTGCAACAAAGGCGGCGGAGAAGGCGGCGGCAGCATTTCTGTTGGCGGTGGTAAATTAGCTTGTCAATTAGCTGTTCAAAACTTCTCTTCAGAAGAAACCTCTACGGAGGGCGAAACTGATAATCAGAAGCTTATAAGTTTACCGTTTATAAATTTATCAGTGTCATATTTCCCGACTCTTGGAACAATTCAAATCCTTGGTGGTTCTGAAACTCAGCATGATATGATAAGAGAATATATTGTAGCAAATGATAAAAAGACTCCTCAAGCTTTTCTTGAAGTTCAAATTATATCATTGTCTGAAACTGGGAGCAAAACATTTGATAACACTTGGCAGTTTATGAGTAAGAACTTCTCATTTAACGCTGGTGGCGGCAACGGGTTTGCAACTGATCCGAATTTCCCTATATTCTTTGCAGGTCATGGCTATGAAATAAGTGGTGGCGGAGAAGACGGTCCGGTTACTGTAACTCCTGTAAATCAAAAATGGAGTACATCTCCTCAGTTGATTTATGCTGTAAACTACTTGGTTGAAAACAAAAAGGGCAGAGTGTTAGCTAATCCTAGAGTTCTTTTAACCAGTGGTCAATCTTCAAAAATTGACTTATCTTCAGATTACGTATCAAAAGTAACTACTGAATATTTGGATAATGGTGGTATTACTCCTCAGGTTCAAAGAGATTATGAAATCAAAGACGATAACGGTATTGTAGTTGAAATTACTCCGTTTATCAGTCCTGATGGCTATGTAACTCTTGATATTAAACCTGAGTATAAAACAATTAAAGAACAGTTATTTACAACTGGTACTACCGGAGAGCAGGAATTGGCTGCCACATTGTTACAAAGACGAGACCTTGATTTGAAAGGTATCCGTATCAAAGATGGCGAAACGCTTGTTATCGGTGGTATGATTCAGGAAACAGAAACAAAGACTGTTAAAAAGATTCCGTTTGTCGGTGATTTACCGGTTATTGGTATGTTCTTCAGAAGTACTAACACTGAAAAAGGTAAAGAAGAAATGGTTATTACTTTGACTCCTCAGATTGTTATTGATACTGAAGATGCTGTAGCTGATGATAATATGTTATAAGCTATAAATTATACAGATTGAGAAACTCGTTATACACTATAATTAAAAGATAAAGTACAAAAGATAAATGAATGCACTAATATTAAGATTAAAAAACAGCATAGATCAAAAGGTTCTTGATAGTATCGACAAGAACCTGATGGGGCAATACCATTTTGTTCCGATTAGTGTAAAGGATAATTTTCTTTTCGTTGCTGTCTCAAAAAATTCAAATAAAGATGATATAAATGCTTTATTAAAAAAATCTTTTCCGCAATCTATAAAATTTATGCTTGTAGGAGATGATGATTTAAAAGAGTTGTTAGCATCTTTTATCTCAAATGACAGTATTGCGCCTGTTCCAACAGGTGCTGCAGCTCCAGAAAAATCAGCTTCTGATACTCCAAAACCTCAAGGCGCTGCTGATGCGAATAAAGGTGCAGGAGTACCTGCCGGCAAGTTGGGTGAAATGCTTGTCAAAAAAGGCATTGTTTCTGAAGTTGATTTGATGAAGGCTTTGGCAGCGGCTAAACGTAAGAATACTCCAATCGGTTCAACTTTATTTGAAATGGGTTTGGTTTCTCTGGATCAGTTAAAATCTGTTTTGCATGATCAAACTGGTTATGACATGGTTTCTTCCGATCAGTTAGTTGAACAGAAAAAGTTTGTTAATATATTGCCTGAGGATTTCATCCGAGCAAATTCTGTAATACCGATTTCTTCTGACGGTAAAACCCTTATCTTAGGGGTTGTTAAACCTATTAAAATGGATGTAATGAAGGAAATCATCTATTTAACAGGTCAAAATCCTAAACAATTATTGATGACTCATTATGAGTTCCAGAACTCATTAAATACTTTCTTCTCTGCCCAGAAAAAGCAGACTGATGAAATTATTGAACAAATTAAAACTGAAACTCTTGATACAGAAGAAGAAGCTACTCTTTGGGAGCAGGTTGATGCTGAATTGCAGGATTCAACCGGTTCTGTTGCAAAATTTGTTAACCAAATTATTACAAACGGTATTGATAACAAGGTTTCCGATATTCACATTGAGCCAAGGCTTTCAGGGTATATCGTAAGATACAGAAAAGACGGTATGCTGCAAAAAGTTCTTGATGTTCCAGCTAAAGTTGAAACTTCTGTTATTGCTCGATTTAAGGTAATGGCGAGAATGAATATTGCGGAAAACAGAAGACCTCAGGATGGTACTTTCTCTATTTCATACAGAGATTGTTCATACGACTTCCGTATTAACACCTTGCCGGTTTCAGGTAAGGAAAAGGTCTGTATCCGTATCTTGGCGCCGGCAGTATCTCTTGCATCAAATGATAAAGAGATTAAGTTGGTTGGTGCGGTTCCGGGTGATATCCAAAAAGTTAAACAAATGGTGTCTTGCCCGAATGGTATTATCTTAACATCAGGTCCTACAGGTTCCGGTAAAACTACGACTCTGTATTCTGTATTAAAAAGTTTGAATGATGAGTCTGTGAACATTACAACAATCGAAGACCCGATAGAAATTAAGCTTGAAGGTATCAACCAATCGCAAATTAATGCCAAAGCAGGTATTACATTTGCATCATGTATGAGAGCTATTCTTCGTCAGGACCCTGATATTATCCTTGTCGGTGAAATTCGTGACTATGAAACTCTTGAAATTGCGATTTCAGCCGCACTTACAGGTCACTTAGTATTAAGTACCGTTCACACAAACTCAGCAGCTGCAACTGTTACCCGTTTGATTGAAATGGGTGCAAAAGACTACTTGGTATCTTCAACCTTATCAGGTGTAATTGCACAACGTCTTGTAAGAAGACTTTGTGATGACTGTAAGGAAGAATATTATCCAACAAAAGAAGAAGCAGCTATGATTACAACAGATCCTGAAGAAATTGAAAAGTTGACAAAAACTCCAATATACAGGGCAAAAGGTTGTAACAAATGCGGATTCCAAGGATATAAAGGACGTCTTGGGGTTTATGAAATCATGCAGATTACAAAAGAAATTAAAAAACTTATTGCTCAAGGTGCTCATGATTTGGAAATCGAAGAAAGTGCAGTCAGCAATGGTATGACTACATTACATCAGTGCTGCCACAATCATATTTTGAACGGTTTGACAACTGTAGAAGAATTTGTCAGAGTATTAGGTATGGCAGGCGAATAGGTGAGTTATGACAGTTTATATTTATACAGCGTTAAAAGACGGAACAAATGAATTAGTCAAAGGTAAAGTTGAAGCGGATGATCTGCGAGAAGCCAGAGCGGCTGTTCGTGCTCTGGGGTTTACACCGACTAATATTTCTGAAGAGCAGAGTACTGCTAAAAAACCTGATAAAAAGCCTACAGGTCGTATGCCTAAGATGGGCTTATCCGAGCAAATTGACTTTACTTCAACCCTGCAAATTTTGGCAGCTGCCGGTATTCCGATTATTGAATCTTTGCTGTTTATTGAAAACGATGCTGCAAAATTAAAAATTCGTCAGGTTGCCACTGAGTTAAGACGACAAATCATGAACGGCGGTACTTTTGCGGGCATTGTTGCTAAGTATCCGGAGCAATTTGGTCAGGTTTATATCGGTCTGGTTAGAGCCGGTGAAGATTCCGGTGAACTTGAAAAAACTCTTGATCGTTTGTTGGAATTGTTAAACAAACAAGCTGCAATCAGAGGTAAGGTTATCGGGACATTGATGTATCCGGTATTCGTTATCTTACTTGCGGTATTTATCGTTATTGTCATGTTGGTATTCGTATTCCCTGTATTTAAAGAGATGTTTGACTCTATGGGTATGCAATTGCCTTTGATTACACGAGTTTTAATGCAGGCAGGTTTATTCTTAAAGAAAAACTGGTATGCAATTCCTATCGCTTTTGCTGCAATTGCTGCATTTATAAACTTTTTATTCAGATGGAAACCTAGTAAATGGAAAATTGACGAAATTGTCCTAAAAATACCGGTATTAACAGACTTAATCCAATATTCAAACTTTGCAAACTTTATTGCGGTTATGCAGGTTGCATATGATGCAGGTGTGCCGATTTTGGAATGTTTGTATTTGTCTAATATGACGTTGACTAACCATACTCTGGAAACTCGTGTTGAAGAAGCAACGTTAAGGGTTCAACAGGGGCAGCACTTATCTGCAGCTTTAAGATCAACAAGAACAATGCCTAAGATGATTCTGTTTATGATTGCAACAGGTGAGCAATCAGGTCGTTTGGGAGATATGTTGGGTCAGGCAACAAACTATATTGATAAACAGCTTGATACAATTATTGATATTATGACTAAAATGATCGAACCGATAATGTTGGTTGTAATCGGTGCTATCGTACTTGTACTTGCTGCAGCACTTTATTTACCATTGTTCGCATCATACATGGGTATGTAATCCTCTGTCGGTCGGGGCATCTTGCTGCCAATGACTTTAGAAATTTGAATAGTTCTTTGTAGATTGTATAGGGTTGCCGGTAGAAGAAGGATGTCGATATGAAAATAATTGTAATAACCGGAGCAACATCGGGTTTAGGGAAGGAACTGGTAAAGGTTTTTTCAAAGGCCGGTTATAAGGTTTTCGCAGGATACAGAAATGAACATCTAATAGTTCAAATGGATAATGTTGAGTATTTTTATATCGATATGACAAAGCGTGCGACTATTAGTGCTGCGGCAAATTTCATAAAATCCAAAGTAAATAAAATTGATTTGTTGATAAATGCGGCGGGTTCTGTTGTTGCAGGCCCTGTAGAATATCTTGATATTGACAAATTAAAAGAACAGTTTGAAGTAAATACTTTTTCGCATTTAGAATTTAGTCAGAATTTATTATCATTATTAGATGGCGGGCGGATTATTAATATCAGTTCGATGTCAAGTTTTGGACATTTCCCGTTTATAAGCCCTTATTGTGCATCAAAAAGAGCTTTAGATATATTTTTTAATGCGTTGCTTTTAGAAACTCATAAAAATATCAAAGTTATTTCAGTAAAGCCGGGTGTGATATCAACACCAATTTGGAAAAAATCTGTTGAAAGTAATATAAATGCATTATCAAATTGTATTGAATATGAAAAAGAGTTAGAATTTTTGAAAAATAATGCACTTTCAAATACCTCAAAGGGGTTGCCAGTTAATAAAGCTGCGGAACTTATTAAGCATATATCTGAACTAAAAAATCCGAAAGTTTCTTATACGCTAGGTAAAGATGCAAAATTTGCACAAATTTTGTCGCTGTTGCCGCAAGATTTGATAAATAAACTTGTTAGATTTGGGATGAAACTTAGAATAAAGTAATTTTGTACATTAAATGATTGATATTATTTGATAACAGTTTTTAAAACCTGTATAATTATGTTGTTACAATATTGAAAGGTAGGTTTATATGGAATGGTTAGTTGGCTTATTTAAGTGGGAGCGCCCTATTGCGAGATTAGAATATTTCTTAAGCTCAATAGGCTGGGGACTGGTTTCTTCAGTTCTTTTGGGGATTAGTTTCCTACTGTATAGTGTTGCAGATTTTCTTTTTTATACGTTAGCATTTTTAGTTATTATTGCATCTTTGTATGTCGGTTTTTTACTTGTTGCAAAACGTATTTGGGATTTAACCGAGGATTTAAAAACCGGTATGTGGGGTTCTTTTATTTTTATTGTGTTGTGTGCGATTCCGTTTCTGGGAGCTGTTGCAGGACTTGTTGGAGCTTTAATGCTTTTGTTCTGTCCAAGTGGTCAATTCTCAAAACAATAATATTTAATTTTATATATAATTTATCCGGCGGTTGCAAGGCTGCCGGATTTTTTGTTAATATATTTTAATATAGATAGCAACAAATTTTTTTAGTTGTTTTATACTGATTATAGAAATTTAGGAGTATATAATGTTAATAGCACCGGTAAGTATGCAAGGACAGTGTAGTTCATTGCGCACAGAGTCCAGTATAAGTAATAGAAAGTCTGAGGGAGTAGCTTTTAGAGGGTTTACAAAACAACTTGGGAAGAGGATTTTTGTTGACGGGCAAAAAGATATTGATAAATTATTGGCAGAACACCCAAATACTTATCCTGTATGTGGCCAACTGCCTGAATTTATTACTTTAAAGCTGCCAAAAGATATAAGAAGAACTGCGATAAGAGAGATTTTTGAGGCTTTTGACGATATAACAGAGAAACTCAGAACGTTTACTCCTGACTCAAGATCTTCAATGAATGAGATTATGAAATCTCGTCCGGATTCTGCGGTTGAAGTTTTGAATAATGTTTTTAAAAAGTATAAAATTATCCGCCCTTTTGTTGATGATGATTTGGATTTGATATACCTGGATAAAGGCGGTAAAGGTGCTGTTTATAAAATTGAAGGATTGAGGGGGTTTACCTCTAAAAAAACTGACAGAATGTTTGGGGAGCCTGATGAATTTGTTATAAAAGTTTATCACCAGTTAAAAGGAAAAGGCTGGCATCCGTTCAAAAGTCATGGGGCTTACGCGGAATCAAACAGTGCAAATTATTGGACCAAGCAGGAAGGCAGGTACACCCAGCGCGGTAAATTCTTTTTTGCCGGGTTAAAAAGCGGATATATGGTCAACAAGTTTCTTGATGCTGATACCAGGCTGCCAAAAAGAGTTGTTGATGAGTATTCTCGCGGTATAAAATGTACAGATGAAGATAAGTTCTTATCGAATAGAAAAGTTATTGACGGGTATAACCGCATAAAAGGTTATAACTATGACTGGGGCGGCTGTCGTGTTGTTAACAGGGTTAAAAATGAAAATAAGATTGCGCTGACTGTTTTAAACAGAATTAAAGATACACCGGAAAATGAAAGAATAATTAAATGGCAGCAGTTGTTTAATGTGCGTCAAAATAAAGACGATATCAGAGCGGGTTTGGCTTTATCAATAAAATATTTTGAGCCTGTTGAGCAGAAAAAATTGATTAATCAATGTATTGAATTAAATAGACCAAAGGTTAATCAGGCACTTGCTTATGTTCTGAAGTATCTTTCTTATGAAGATGGATTGCCGTATTATCAAAAATTATTAAAAACCAATGATGCGAAGACTCAGGTAATTTTGTTAAATGAAATTCCCTTAATGTCAAAGACAATAAAACCTGATATGAAAAAAAAAATGAAAGATGACTTGTTAGGTTCATTAAGTGATATTGTCCCGGAAAGAGTTGCTCGTTATTATAATATAGCAGAACGTTATGTTCTGCCTGAGACTATTGAGCATTTAGCAAGTTTTGTCCATCTTCTGCCAAGAGCGGATATTCCTATGCATTATGAAAAATTAGTAAAAATGGATAATGAAGCTTTGCATGAACGCTTGCTTTATACCCTTATGAGGGTTCCGGCTTCATTTAAAGATGATGCTGTAAAGTTATTGAAGCAGTATGTTAAAGAGCCTAACCTGCGCGAAATTTATGCAGACCTTTTGAATGCGTAAATTTAAAATTCCGTATGATGGCATAATTTCGTATTTTGCGCTATAATTCAAATATGGAAGATAAAGAAATTGATAAAATATATGAACTTATAGATTCAGGTGAATATGCGCCCGCTAAAGAACTAATCGCTGAAATTTTAGAAAAAGATGCATCAGATATGGATGCTTTAAGATTACAGGCATTATGTGAAGTTAATCTGGAAAATTATGACAAGGCAAGAGCTATTCTTGAAGATGTTATAAAGTATCGTCAAGATGATGCGCTTTGCTGGTATTATCTTGGGTGCTGTTATGATAACTTGTCGGATTTGATAGCGGCAAAGCATGCGTATTTAAAGGTTTTAGAATTACGACCTGAGTATGTTGATGCGTATAAAAGTTTAGCTATTGTTTATATTAAGTCTGAAAATTTCGAGCTGGCTGTTGAAACTGCCAAAAAAGCTCTGGAATTTACGGGTGACGATTATGCGGTTTATTATATTCTGGGAACTGCATGTATGGCAGGGCAAATGTTTGACAAAAGTGTTGAATATATTGAAAAAGCAATTGAGCTAAAACCTGATAATCTTCAACTTTATAACAATTTAGGCACATCATATCTTACAATAGGCAACCTTGATAAGGCTTATGAAACATATAATAAAGCGCTGAAAATTGATGATAAAGATTCTTTGACATATTTTAATATTGCATCGATTTTACAGATTCAGGAAAAGCATAAAGAGGCTTGTGAATATTTTGAAAAAGCTCACAAATGTGAGCCGGAAGAAGATAGCTATATTGTTGCCTGGGCGATTTCTGAAGTTAAAGCGGGCATGTTTAAAGAGGCTATTGAGCATTACAAATATTTAGCATCAACTTATCCCCAGAAACCGAATTATAAGTATAATTTAGCATGCTGTTATCAGGTTGTAGGTGAATTTGAAATTGCTATTTCTTTATTAAAGCAGCTGGTATTATTAAACCCGAAAGCTCCAAATATATTGAAAAAACTTGCAAGTGTCTATATGACAATCGGACAGTATTCAAATGCCAAAGAGATCTATGAACGTATTATAAAACAAGGTTCTGTGGCATATGAAACGTATTATGAGTTATCAATATTGTGTGTTAAAACAGGTGACACTGACCGTGCAGAGCAAATTTTGAAAAAAGTATGCGGGTTAAATCCTGACTTTGCACCGGCTCATAAAGATTTAGGGGTAATCTATTTGAATAAACGTTTATTTGATTATGCCAAAGATGAGTTTGAGAAAGCATATTCATGTGATCCTGAAGATTATTCAATTGTTGTAGAATACGCCAATTACTTGCATTCAACATCAAACTTTGAGCAGGCTGATAAAATGTATCAAAAAGCAATTGAGCTAAATCCAGAAAACCCTAATGCGTTGGCTTTTTCAGCGTTGAATAAAACCCATCTGAAACAAATTGATGAGGCAAAAGAGCAAATATCAAAAGTTCTTGAAAAGTGTTCTGATTCTGCGTTTTTGTTGTTCATCGCAGGAAGAATTTATCATCTTGCCGGGGAATTTGAAACTGCAAAAATGTATCTGGTAAAGGCTTATGAACTTGAAAAAATGCCGGATGTTCAGAACCTTTTGGGCTTGTGTTATTTTGAACTTGGAAATTATGAACAGGCAAGAGCTATATTTGCAAATATGCTGGAAAAAGTCCCAATGAATGTGAATGTGTTATTGAATCTGACCAAATGTTATGAAAAACTCGGTAACAATGATGAAGCTTTGAAATATGCCGAAAAGGTTGTTGAAACTTTCCCGGAATGCGAAGAGGCACAGGAAATAATCAGAAAACTTTCATAATAATTAGGTCTCACGGGGATTGTTTTGTATTCTGAAAAGTTTTTCAGGATATAAGTTTGCCTGTTTTTTTTTAGTGGTTGATTTTATTTATTCACTGTAATGTTAATTTTCTTCATATATCACCGGTTTTGAGTGTAACCGGCTTGGGGTGGCTTGTTGCGAGTTTTGCAAGAGTTTTTTAATTTTAATTAACAATTTTATTGTAAATTTTTTAAAAAATAAAAAATCGCGGAAAAGGTTATTAGACTATCCTTTTAAAATTTTGTTCAAAATAATTGTAAAAACTTTGGCATGCCGGATAAAAAACATTGGTCAAATATAAAAATTTATCCTATGATGGATATACAAATCGGGAATGATATTAAAGATAGTTTGTTTCCCCTTGCTATAAAAGTTATAATTATCCATCTTTTGAACGATTAAGCTTTGTTCAAAAATAAGTTATCATTATAGTAAGAGGAAGAAGTGTATTTTGGAGGTTACAGTAAAGTGTTAGATCATGGATATATTCAAATCTATACAGGAGATGGTAAAGGTAAAACAACAGCAGCTTTAGGTCTGGCAATGAGAGCTTTAGGTCATGACTGGAAGGTTTTGGTTATCCAGTTCACAAAAGGTGATGGTGCTACCACTTACGGAGAGATTGCTTCTTCATCTAAATTCTCTGATAATTTAGAAGTTGTACAGTTTGGGATGGATAGAGTATGTTATTCTCATAACGTATGTCTTGATGATTACAAAGAAGCTAAAAAAGGCTGGGAATTTGCCAAACAGGCTATTAATTCCGGCGAATATCAGTTAATAATTTTAGACGAGATTAATATTTGTACCTCAATGAATATGATTAAAGTCAGCGATATCAAAGATACATTGCTGCATAAGCCTGAAAATCTTGAAATTGTATTAACAGGACGTTATGCGCACCCTGAGTTGATTGCATTGGCTCATCTTGTAACAGAAATGAAGCCTGTAAAACATTATTTCGATATGGGTGTAATGGCAAGACAGGGTATTGAGTACTAGGTTTTTGGTAAAATTTAGGTTAATGTGAATCCTTTTTTGTTTCAGAAATGAAATGAGCGGGCAGCTTGCTGTCCGTTTTTTTTATTGTAACAATATATTGCGTTTAGAACTATTTGTTATAAAAAATATGTACTTTGATTATGTATATAACGCACGTCACTGCGAGCGATAGCGAAGCAGTCCAGAAAATTTTATACAATCTCAGAATGATACTGGATTGCTTCGAAAATCATAGATTTTCTCGCAATGACTATAATGTTGGTGGAAACCTGTATATAACTCCCGATTAGTTTTAGTTTCTTCATTATTACTCTTGTGGTATAATCTTTTTATGAGTACTCTATCAAAATATTTAAGGCAGTCAGCTACGTATAAGGTGTTTTCACACTTTATGGTTGTTTTTGCAGACTTTTTGGATACTTTGGGTAAGATTGCACAGATTGGTGTCCATGTCTTTAAATGTATTTTGAAAGGTGAAATTGATTTTAGGGAACTTGTTGTTCAAAGTGACAGGTTTGGTGTAAGTTCATTGCCTATAACATTGTCTATTGTTGGTATGACATCTATTATTGTGGCATCTCAAGTTGCGCATGAAATGGTTAAGCAGGGGGGCGGAAATTTTGTCGGGCTGTTGATGACTATTCTGATTGTGCGGGAAGTCGGGGCGATTATGTCGGGGTTTGCAATAACCTCAATGATTGGTTCTTCACTGGCTTCAGAGCTTGCAACAATGAGGGTTACCGAGCAGGTTGATGCGATTGACGTGTTGGGTGTTGATTCTTTAAGGTATCTTTTTGTACCAAGAGTTTTGGCAGGATTTATTATGATGCCGTTTGTTGTAATCCTGGCTTCTGTTGTCGGGGTTTTACTAGGCGCTGTGACATCTGATATGTTTGCAGGTTTAACTTATCGTGCTTATTTTGATTCGGCATGGCTTGGGTTATATATGAAAGATTTAGGGGTGTGCCTGTTGAAGGCGGCTGTTTTTGGTGCCACTATTTCTTTAATCAGTTGTACTTGCGGCTTCTTTGCTTCAGGTGGAGCTAAAGGGGTTGGGCTTGCGACTACAAAGGCTGTTGTTTGGTCATTTATTGCTATTGTTGTTTTAGACATGGTATTTGCGGTTTTATTTTTCTTTTAGTTTGTGAGAAGGTATTGTTATGAGTATTGAAGTTAGAAATTTGGTTAAATCATTTGAAGATAAAACGGTTATAAATGACATCTCATTCAAGGTTAATGATGGTGAAATTCTTGCAATTGTCGGGTTTTCCGGCTCAGGGAAAAGTACAGTTTTAAAACTTATCTGTGGTTTGATTCCTTATGATCAGGGAGAGGTCATAACTTCTGAAGGGGATATTGCAATGGTTTTCCAATATTCGGCGTTATTTGATTCGCTTAATGTTGCGGATAATATTTCTTTTGCACTTAGAGAAAGAAAAGATTTGAGAAAACAATTTAGCGAGGAAGATATTAAGAAAACTGTTTCACAAAAACTTGAACTTGTTGGGCTAAAAGGAATTGAAAACAAGTTTCCGTCTGAACTGTCCGGAGGTATGCAGAAAAGGGTTAGTTTTGCGCGTGCGATTGTGACTAATCCTAATACAATTCTTTATGATGAACCGACAGCAGGCTTAGATCCAATGTCATCAACTTTGATTGAGGATTATATTGTCAGTTTGAAGCGTGAAATCAATGCAGCATCTATTGTTGTAACTCATCAGATGTCAACTATTACAAGAACTGCGGATCGTGTTATAATGCTTTATGATGGTAAAATTGTTTTTGAAGGTACTCCAACTCAGCTTTTAAAGCAGGATAATCCTTATACGAAACAGTTTGTAACTGCTTCATTGGATGGTCCTATGAAAATGAAAGCATAAAAGTTTGAAATATAAATAAATTAAAGGAAAGAAATATGGAAGAGTTATTTAATGAGTATGCAATGTCTTTAGACACTTATATTATGGTTAAGTTAAAAGAAAAAACTGCCAAATTAGCAGAATCTTTGACTAAGAAAAACAGAGCGCCGATTTCGCTTTCTATGGGGGCGCCTACTGCCAATCCGCCGGCTGTTTTGATTAATAAGCTGAAAGAATTTTTAACCGAAGATAATATTCACACATATTCTGTGACTCGCGGAGAACCATATTTTCGCCAGGCAGTTGCCCAGCGTATGAAAAATCGTTTTGGGGTTGAATTGGATCCGGATAAAGAAGTTTTTTCTCTTTTGGGATCAAAAGACGGACTTGCTAATTTAATCAGGTTTTTAATAAATCCAAGACATGAAGAAAATGAAAAGGATATTATATTGATACCGGATCCTGGCTATGCATCTTATGGAGAGATGGTAAAATGTTCCGGCGGCAGGTCTTACCCTATACCTCTGGTTGCCGAAAATAACTACCAGCCTGATATGGAAGAAGTTTTAGCACAAATGGTTGAAGAAGGTTATGATACTTCAAAAATCAAAGCTGTTATTATAAATTATCCGAATAATCCGCTCGGGGTTTCAGCTTCAAGAGAATATATTCAATCAATTGTTGATTTATGTAAGAAACATAAACTTTTATTGATTGCAGATGCTGCATATTGTGATGTTTATTTCAGTGAAGATGAAAAGCCATTCAGTGTATTGGAATTAGACGGAGCAAAAGATGTTACCGTTGAGATGTTCAGCTTGTCAAAACCTTATGCAATAACCGGTTGGCGTTTGGGCTGGGTTTGCGGAAACTCCGAAGTGATTTCACGTTTTGCAAAAGCAAAATCAACTATTGATAACGGAATTTTCAAAGCACTTCAGAAGGCTTGTGCGTATATTATAAACTCTGTAGAAGGGGATGATTATATTGCTCAAGGAAATATTGCTTACCGTCGAAAACAGGCAATTATGGTGAAAGGGTTAAGAGAATTAGGCTGGGAAATTGATGAAGCTAAACTTCCTCATACAACATTTTATTTATGGCTTCCGATACCGAGAAAATATGATTCATCATTCAAGTTTTGCGAAGATATGCTTGAAAAGTCAGGTATTGTTATAGTTCCCGGTGATGCGTTCGGTAAATACGGACAAGGATTTTTTAGGATATCTTATGTCTGCAGTGATGAAAAATTGCAGGAAGTTATTGACAGAATGAAGGCTGACGGATTTAAATATTAGTAAATTATTATGAAACTATGCGTATTTCAAGGAACATTCAATCCTATACATAATGCCCATTTAAGGGTTGCTGAATATATTGCGAAAGTTTATACTTTTGATAATTTTCTGTTTATTCCGGCATGTGATCCTCCGCATAAAAGTTGTAATCCGGATTATGCAAAGGACCGGCTTGAGATGGTAAAACTGGCGCTTGAAGATAGGCAAAGATTTGAAGTTTCTGATATTGAATATGAACGCTGCGGCAAGTCATATACGTATTTGACCATAAAAGAACTGTATAAAAGGTATGAGGTTGATGGTAAAATTCATTTTGTTATCGGGACAGATGCGTTTAAGCATATCGAATCATGGTATAAAACCAATGAATTAAAAAAATTTGTTAAATTTGTGGTTTTTGTTCGCGAGGATAGTTTTGATATTTCTGAATATGATTATTTAAAGGCAAAAGATTATGACTTTGAGTTTCAGCCTTTGCCGTATCAGGATATTTCATCAACCGAATTGAGGCAAAAAATTAAGCGCGGGGAAGATATTAGCGGTTATGTCCCTGTAAAAGTAGAGGAGTATATTAAAAATAATGGATTATATAAAGATTAGCGCGGAAAAACTTCTTGACTGGTTAAAAGATAATTTGAGCGAAAAACGTTATGAACATTCTCTTGGAACAGCAGAATGTGCACGCAGTCTGGCACAAAAATATAATTTAGATGCAGATAGAGCTTATGTTGCAGGGTTGCTGCATGATTGTGCCAAGTGTTTTTCCAACGAGGTTTTATTATCTGAAATTGAGAAGAATAATTTAGATGTTGAAGATATTGAGAAAATGAATTATAAAACACTTCATGCTCCGGTAAGTGCATTTGTTGCTCAAAAAGAGTTCGGGGTTAATGATTCTGAAATTTTGTCTTCTATCAGATGGCACACGTTAGGTAAACTGGTGATGAGTGATTTTGAAAAGATAATTTTCCTTGCCGATAAGATTGAAAATCGTACGCGAAAAGATTGTTACGCTGAACCAATCAGAGCTTTTTTGAATGAAGATAACGGACTTAGTAAGGCGCTATTGCAGTGTTATAAGCAAACTATCAAAAGTCTTGTTGACAGGGATTTGCGAATTTGTCCTCTTACTATTGAGATTTATAACAAATTGGAAGATGAAATAAATATTAAGTAAATGAAATATCTGACATATTTCTTAATTTTATGATACAATCTATCTAAAAGCAGAGAGGGTAAAGATGAAGTTACTTGAGATTAAGAATAATTTGGTAAAATTATCCTATACTGAAACTGAAGTACCTGTGTTGGGCAGGTTTATAGTACTTGCATCAGATTCATTGTCGTATGTTGCGCAGTTTGTTAATTTAAAATCCGATACAGTAAATCGGTTTGCAATTGCAAAATTGCTGTTTACATTCACACCTGACGGTGTTGTGGATAATTATGACGGATCAATTCCCGGAATAAATTCGGAGTTGTCTTTTTTGCCTTCTGAAGAGTTATTGAATCTTTTGCCTGTTGAAACTCCTTTGAAAATAGGTAAATTAGCTCAGCAAGATGATATTTTAACAATAGATAATTCTGTTTTTGAAAGAAGTTTGACTGTTTTTGTTGAAAAAGATTCAAATAAAAAAGTTTTTATCTCAAATTGTATAAGACAACTTTTTCAAATGAAAGAAAAAAGTGTTATTGTTGACAATGCCAATATTTTTGAAGATTATCCGAAGATTGTATTTACAAAAGATTTTAAGCTTCCGCTTAATTCAAGAATGATTGATTATATTTTTGAATATGAGCTGGAGGAAGTTGATGCTCCGACAAAAGCTGTTATTCAGGATATTTTTTACGCTGTTCAGCAGTACATCAAGTCTTTGGATTTTGAATTTCTTCCGATTGATAATTTTGTAGATGTTGTTGCAAATCAGTATAAAGAAATTCAGATGCCTGAGCTTGCTTTGTTGAAAAATAAATTGTTAAAATACAGAGATGCAAATGTTTTTGCAAATACTAAAGAAGAAGTTTTTGCGCTTAAAGAAAAACTAAATGAGAAAAATTGTTCAATTATTGATTTGAAAGATATTCATGAATCTTTGCAAAAAGAAGTTATGTTTTTTATTCATTCAATTTTGGAATCGTTTGATAAGTATATTTACTTTTTTGCGCCGCTTACTGATGAAAATTCAGATAAAAAACTTTTAAAACAATTCTTGAATAATAATCACGTATTTACGACGCTTTTAGCAAGTTCATCATACAAGTACACAGATGAGTTAAAACAGCATGCTCAAAATATGGTGCTGTTTACTCCGCAAAGCCAAAACAATGATTTTACGGCATATAATACCTTCTTGAATAAATTAAATATGGATGAATGTATTGTATTTGGTAAGTTAACTCAAGGCATTCCGTTTATTGTTGATATGTCAGATTTGAGTCTTGATTTAACATTAGATGATGTTCTAGGGGATAGATATCAATTTATACCGGCATCTGAGGAGCTGCAAATCGTAAAAATTGATGATTACGGAAACAAAATCCCTGTAAGCTTTGAGTCTGATAATACTGAGCAAGAGCCGGTATATGAATATGAGGAAGAAGAAATAGAAGAAGGTAATAATGTTATTTCATCTACTATTCCTGAAATTCAACAACCGCCGATTGAAGTTGTTGAGGATTCTCAGCCTATAGAAAGTATTTCTGAAGAAGTTCCGGTGATTGAAGATAACGGAATTATTGATGAACCTGCCGTTGAGCTAGAGCAAGAGTCTGCGCCAAGGGTTACTGAGCCGGCGATAGTAGAACCTGTTGCTAATATTTTAGAAGAAGAACCTTTGACAATGGAGGAAGAGGGTTTAACCGAAGATGATTTAGAACTTGGGGATTTGCACTCTTCTGAATCACTTCCGGAAATGAGGGATTTATCTGAGGATTTCCCTGCTGAAACTTTTGCACAAGAAGCTCCTTTGTCTGAAGATGATTTGGATTTTATAGATGATAATCAAATGGTGCAGCCTGAAGAATTATTCGGGGATGATGTGATTTCAGAATCTTCATCAGGCATGTCTTTTGATGAGTCTTATGTAGAAGAGCAAACTCCTGTCGTTCCTGTTTATCCTGCAGAATCTGAGTCGGTTTCAAATGAGACTGCCGGGGATTTTTCGCAAGGGGATAGCGTTACACACCCGCGATATGGCAGAGGGGTAATCGAGAAAATTATTAAATACGGTAACAAAACTCTTTGTTCTATTTCGTTTGAAAATGTTGGAAGGAGACTTTTAGACCCGTCGATTTCTGAGTTGACAAAAGTATAAAATAAAAAAAGAACTCTTTAATAAGGGTTCTTTTTTATAGATTTTTTATTTTCTTAAATCTTTCGCTCCTTTTAAATATATAAATTCAGGTTTGAAATTTTCTTCGCAGTTTACAACAATTAAAATCCGAAGGCACATTTTTAAAGAATTTGGTACATCAAGTTCGTGAAAACACATCATTGCAACGTCATTCCAATTAAGTTTCAATCGGGGAAATTTTGCAGGAAATGCTGCATTTAAGTCATTTGTTGTGGTAAATATTACGTGTGAAATATTTGATATTTCGGTAATATTATTTTTTTTAAGCATTTCACCTAAAAGCTCCAAAGTTGCTTGTTCTATAGCTTCTGGAGTATTACTTTCAACTGTAATTGCGCCTCTGATACCTTTAGTAATCATTTTATTTCCTATTTACCCCTTTACACTTTTTTTACTCCGTTGTACCAGTCTTTTGCAAGCATTTCGCCTTTTCCTTCAGGTTTGATTTTAACAAGTCTTAGGAGACCTTGCCCGCAGCCAATATCAACACCGTCTTTTGAATGGGCTGAAATTTGACCCTGTGCTGCGTTCCCGTCAATCGGTTTTGCTTCAATGATTTTGATGATTTTATTATTATGCATAAAATAAGCACTTGGGCAGCGGCAGATACCTCTAATCAGGTTATTTATTTCAATATTTGATTTAGACCAGTCAATAAGACATTCTTCTTTTGTAAGTTTATTTGCCATACAAAGCCCGTCTTCGCATTGTTTTTGCGGTGTAATTGTTTTGTTTTCTAGTCCTATTAAAGTTTGTTCAATCATTTGCGGAGATTTTTCGGCGATTTCGTTCCACAACTCTTCGCAGTTCATTGTTTCAGAAATCGGGATAACGAGTTTTTGGCATATATCACCGCAATCCAATCCAAGCTCTGTAATCATTGTACAAATTCCTGTTTCTTTATCTCCATTAATTATTGCGCGCTGAATAGGATTTGCCCCTCTGTATTTAGGTAATAATGAAGCGTGAAGATTGATTGTTTCATATTTTGGAATATCTAAAACTTCTTGAGATAGGATTTGTCCGAAGGCAAATGTTACAAAAAAGTCAGGGGTTAATCTTTTTAATTCTTCTTGAATTTCCGGCTCTTTTCGGATTGATTTTGGTTGAAAAACAGGAATATCATGCTCAAGTGCAAACTTTTTTATTGGTGACATTTGGAGTTTATGGCCTCTGCCGGCAGGTTTATCCGGCTGGGTAACAACTGCCAAAACATCAATTTTGTCTGAATTGTGTAAATATTCCAAGGATTTTAAACCGATATCTGGGGTTCCGAAAAAAACTATCTTAATCATTTTTTGCTAACTCTTCCTCTAATTCTTTTTCATCAATAAGCAGCTCCGGATCCAGTGCTGGCAGGTTGTGTTTTTCTAAGACTGCTTCTGTTTCAAATCTGTTTAAACAGTGGTCAATAAATAAAACCCCATCAAGGTGGTCGTATTCGTGTTGAATAGCACGTGCTAAAAGTGTTCCGTCTTTAGCTTCCATAACGAAAGGTTTTCCATGTTCATTTAGAGCTTTTATCATAACGTTTTTATAGCGGATAACATCAGTGTATGCTTCTGGGAAACTCAAACAGCCTTCGTTGCTTTTTACAGCTCCGCTTTTTTTTATTATTTTAGGGTTGATAAAAACTATCGGATTTAGCGGTTCGTTGCCTGTTGCAACATCTATAACAAAAACTCTGACATTTTCGCCAATTTGCGGGGCAGCCAAGCCTACGCCGTTTTGAGCATACATTGTATCAAGTAAATCTCTTACAAGTTCTGAAATCTTTTTTGAAACCTTATGAACCTCTTTTGAAGGAGTTCTTAAAGACGGTTCTCCGTAGTGAACAACTTTTCTAATTGCCATAATTAACCTTCCTAACTATATATTTTGTAAACATTTTACTATAAATAATGCGGCTTTGCAATTCATAAAATTACTACACCGGGACTTGAGAAACTAAATAAATAATGTTATAATAATTGATGTTTAATATCTCAGAGGGGTTGTGTTAATGAAAAAATTTTTAATAATATCAGCGGCATTTTTGGTTTTGCTTGGGGTGAATAACTGCTCTTATGCTTCAGATAACGGTAAAATCCAAACGATTTCAGAAATAGGTACTCTTTCAAATGCTGATAAATACGATGAAGCGCTTAAAAAATGTGATTCTGCTATCCAAAAATATCCTGATGAACCTGAATTATATTATTGGCGCGGAGCTATAAAAAGTCACCTTGGGGATAATTTGGCGGCGCTAGTTGATTATGACAAGGCAATTCAATTGAAACCGAATGAAGGTATTGCTTATGTCATGCGCGGAATCTCAAAATCTGATCTTGGAGATAATTCAGGTGCGATGAAGGATTTTAATAAAGCTCTTGAAATTAATCCAAAAGATAGTTCTGCGTATTCAATGCGGGCTTGTGTGAAAATCGATATGGGTGATTTGCAAGGTGCAAATGAAGACCTTGAAATTGCAAACAAGCTTTATGATGAATCTATTCCTAAAGAACAGCCGCAAAAGTAGGATTATCTGATATCTATAAACTTATGTACCTGAGGAATAAGTCGTACATTTTTGTATTTTGAAGTGAATTTTTCCAGTATTTCGCTGCAAAAATCAGAACTTACTGACATTTTGTCTTGAATCATTTCAGGCTGCAGCACCAGTTCTATCCTAAATTCTTGTCCGAAATCTGTGCAGATATCTATTTCATTTTCGGTTATTTTGTCGTTAAAGACTATCTTTGCAAAGGTATCAATGCCTTTGCAATGGCTGAAAAATTCTTTGTGGAGTTTTATAGTATCTAATCCGGTTGAAGATTGCAGCTTAATATCTGCGGCAATAATATCAACAAAATCTGAGATTTTTTCAAATTCAGCAGGCAATGTTGCGTTTGTTTCAAGATAAATTTTAGTTTTATTTTGAACAAGCGGTAAAAACTCTTTTAAAAAATCTGCAGACAATAGCGGTTCTCCGCCGGTTAAAGAAATAGAATGGAATGTTTCAAGGTCATATTTTTCATTGATTTCGGTGTAAAGTTCTTGTGATGTGTACGTTTCTCCTGATAGAAATTCAGTATCACAGTAATTGCAGTTTAAATTACAGCCGCAAAATCTTATAAATAATTGTTTGTAGCCGACAACCGGTCCTTCTCCCTGAATAGACGGGAATATTTCATTTATTTTAGTTTCCATTTGCAAAGTTCTTTCTCACATCGTCTTTTGATAAATTTTTAAGCTTTTGATACAGCTTAATTTCATCTTCTGACAAATCTTGAGAAAATTCAATACTTACTGTAATTATTAAATCTCCGACTTTGCCGTTTTTTTTAATCCCTTGTCCTGCAATACGGAATTTTTGCCCTGAGCAAGTGTTTTTCGGTAGTTTTAGTTTTATAGTTCCGTCAAATGCAGGAATTTTTATTTCTTCACCTAAGGCAGCTTCAAACGGGGTTATCGGGATGTTGTAAAATACGTTTAGCTTGTCAAAATGGATTTTTGTTCTGGTCTCAATTTTGACATTTATGTATAAGTCGCCGCTTGCGCCGCCGTTTTTGCCGGCGGCGCCTTCTCCTTTAAGTCTTAATTTTGCGCCGTCTTTTATTCCTTTTGGTATTGTTACTGTTATTCTTTTACGTTTTGAAACTTCTCCGGAACCGTTGCATTTTGTGCATTTACCGCCATTTATAAACCTGTGCCCGTAACAATTAGGGCAGGTTTGCGTTGTTAAAACATTTATTATTCTTTTGCTGCCTGTTATAACCTCATCGGGTGTTATTGTAATATCTGTTGTGATATTTTGTCCTTTTTGAGGCTTTTTATTATCTTTAGTTCTTTTATTTTTTTTGAATTTTGCAGCCCACAGTTTAAATATTTTAAATAATGAAAATTTTGTACGTTTTTTTTCTTTAGAGTCAGTAGTTTTTTGTGTTGATTCCTGCTTTTGAGTTTCAGCTTGAGCTGAGGTGTATGTGTTTTGTTTTTGGGTGTTTGAAGCATACTCTTCCTGAGCCTTTTGAGAAGATGTTTTTGTTTCATTTTTTATAAAAATACATTTAAGAATATTGTATTTTTCTCGTTCTATCGGGTTTGAAAGTGTTTCATAAGCTTCGGTTATTTTTTTAAATTTTTCAATAGCACCAAAATCTTTATTAATATCCGGATGGTATTTTCTTGCAAGTTTTCTGTATGCAGCTTTGATTTCGGCAGTTGTTGAGCTGACACTTACCTCTAAAATTTCATAATAATTTTTTTCATTATTAAACGCCATATATTTTATCTAATGATAAATTATGAAATTTCAACATACCCTTTCAACGGATTTTTTACACTTGATTGTTGGACATAAGGTCTGTTTTATTATATAATTGGTTTGTATATTGCATTTAAAAAGGAGTTAACGGGTTATGAATGTTGCAAGTGATTTGACACAGCTTGTAGGCTGTACACCTATAGTAAAACTTAATAAACTGAATACAGGCGGGGCAGATGTTTTAGTAAAACTTGAATATTTTAATCCGGCAAACTCAATAAAAGATCGTGCTGCATTACAAATGATAGTTGATGCGGAAAATGACAGTAAAATTCATAAAGATACAATTATTATTGAGCCTACAAGCGGTAATACCGGAATTGGTCTGGCTATGGTTTGTGCTGTTCGCGGTTATCGTTTAATCTTAACAATGCCTGAATCTATGAGTGTTGAGCGTAGAATGCTGTTAAAAGCTTATGGCGCGGAGCTGGTTCTTACTCCTGCAGAATTAGGTATGCAAGGTGCTGTTGATAAGGCTTTAGAACTAAAAGAACAGTATCCGAAATCTTTTATTCCGTCCCAATTTGATAATCTTTCAAATCCAAAAGCCCATAAAAAAACTACAGCCGAAGAAATCTGGGAAGATAAAGATGGCACTGTTGCTATTGTTGTTGCAGGTGTAGGGACAGGTGGAACTATTTCAGGACTAGCCCGGACTTTGAAAGCTAAAAACCCTAATATTAAAGCTGTTGCAGTTGAACCTTTTGGTTCTCAGGTTTTAGCGGGTCAGCCAGCTGCTTCTCATAAGATTCAGGGCATTGGAGCCAATTTTGTACCGGATAATTTTGACCGTTCATTGATTGATGAAATAATTCCGGTAAAAGATGAAGATGCTATTCAAATGACACTGGAACTGCCAAAAAAAGAGGGGATTCTATCAGGTATATCTGGCGGAGCTAATGTTTGGGCTGCAATAGAACTTTCAAAACGTCCTGAATATAAAGGAAGAAGAATTGTAACTGTTATTCCTGACTGCGGGGATCACTATTTAAGTTGTGGAATCTTTGATGCATAACTTATAAGAGTGTTTTGTTCCTAAACAGCCATCTTGAGTTAATCTTAAATATATGGTATAATTATATAGAGGATACTAGAGGAAGATATAAATGTTTCATAAAAAGTTTGCATTCACTTTGGCAGAAGTTTTGATAGCAATGACAATTGTTGGGGTTGTTGCGGCAATGACCATTCCAACTTTGCACTATCAAAGGGTAAAACAAGAGTATAGCGCAAAACTAAAGAATTTCTATAGTCGAATTGAAAACTCTATTCTTGATATGGAACAGGATAAAGGGTCTTTTAGAGACATGACAAAACCTGTATCCGGTAAAGGTTTTGAATGGTATATGAATAACCTTGATCCATATATGGGTCATGAGTATGTTAATAAAACTACAAGTTCTGTATATTATAAAGATGGTTCTAAATTAGGAACTTTTTATACCGGCGGCTGCTTGGATGTTGATTATGATGTAAACGGCGATAAAGGTCCAAATCGTTCCGGGTATGACAGATTTAGATTCTTATTCTGTTTTGAAGATGCAAATAGAAATATCTGGTTTGGTAATAAAGATATTTTCTGGGGAACTTACGGCTCAGGGGTTCAAGGTGCCGGAGCTTCTCGTGGAACCATGATTGAAAAATGTAGAACGACGCCATGTTGGTGCACAAGACTCTTACAAAATGACCAATGGGAATTTAAACCTGATTATCCGTTCAAGTTCTAAGAGTTAATGTGAACTGTTGATCTGTTTGCTTGCCATATTTCTCTCATTACGAGGTTTTGTTTGAATTTCTTCATTTAGGGGGATAGTGGGTGTAAATTTCAATTGAGCTAACCTTTGGCAATATCTTTGCGGTACTTTATCCCATCAAAGTCAATTTCTGCCAAATCTTCATACAAATATTCTTTTGCACGATTTAGGGTAGACGAAGTTTTAGTTAATACAAAGCTATCGCCCTTCAATGTTAAATATTTTTCATCAGAAGTTTTTTTAATATTTATAAAATCGATTTCCGATAAATTCTCAATGTTATCAAAACCCTTAATAACTTTATTATTTTGTCTTGAAGCTACAAGTGCTGAGACAGAAGAATAATCATTTGTTTTAATTTCTTCATATTCATCAGCAAAAAGCCCATGGATACAAGCCATAAACACTTGAATTAAATCATCTTCAACAAGATTAAGGACTGCGGCAGCATCATAATCCTGCAAAAACGGCTTAAACTCATTGACGTAAAACTTATCATCACCTGTCAAAACACACTCAACACCAAGTATTCCCATATATGGAGAACCTTTTTTGTCAAGAGAAACAAGCGTATTTCTAACAACATTATCCAGCCTTTGGAAAACAGTCTGTGAAATCTTATAATCCGGACAATAGCACCCAACCCCGTTTGTTAAAATCCCGCCGTCTCCATCTTGTGCAAATTTATAATTACCGACTGCAGTCATTGGAATTGCGCTATAACCGTCTGTTATATAATAAACAGTAAAATTATGCCCAAATGTATATTCTTCAACCAATACACTTTCTTCGTTTTTAGAAAACAAATTATCTAAAAATTCTCTTGCAAGTGTTATTGTAGGACAGGCAAGGCGGTCATCAATATTATTATATTCTCTGCATTTTATAGTAACAGGAAATGCTGCTGTTTTAATCCAGTCTTCGGCAGTTTGCAGTTTATCAAAAATGCCGAATTTAGAAGTCTGCGCATGGATTTTATACAAAAACTTCTTACCGGTAACGTTATTCAGGGCTATACTACAAGCAGTCTTGAGCGGTGCAAAAATATTTTGCCCGTTTGTTTGAAAAAATGCCGAAATGTCGGAGTTTAAAGCTTTTTCAGAAACAGGAATAGTTAAATATACATCATTTTCCAATACAAATTTCAAAAGACCTGTTAAATCTTCTTCTCTGATATCTATATTTTCATAATATTCAGAGTTGATTCCATTTCCCGGAGCAATAAAAATTTTTCCCGAATAATTAGATTTTGAAAGCTTTTTAGCAAGGGCAGAAGCTTTTGCCCCCTTGCCGACTATTAAAATATTTTTCTTACCGTTTAATTCCATAAATAGATTATACTACATAAAATAGAGGATTTTTATTAAGTTATTTTAAGAATTTCAATAAATATATGCTATAATTATGACAAATATAAAATTATGATTAAAAAAATACCATAGTAGAAAGGTATATGTAGAATATGGCAGGTTTAGTTAATTTTTTATCAAATGCGCTGCAGGCGTCACAAAACATTAATACGACATCACCGGTTGTAAGACAAACAACGAGTAGTAACCCATACAGTAATAATCCGTTTGTTAACTATAACGGGAACCGCTACAACCAGTTTTATGCGCAAAACAAACCTGTAAAAGGCGGTTATTTCGCAGGATATTATAACGGGAAACAAAATATTGTAGGCAGAAGGCTCTTTATTGAAGTTTAGGAGCTTGACCGAGGCTGGTTATCTCTGCGCCTTTTGAGTGTTTATTAATGACTACTAGTATTTCATTTTCCAACTGTTACGCTGGATATGAGCAAGGCAGGCTGTTGCGTAGGAATTATTTTTACAATAGGTTTCAAGTGTAGCATCCGGGGTTTCAGCCCCGCCGGTATTACAGTTAATACCTGTCACAATTTTGCCTTTTTTGGTTATCCTGAATGCGAAATAGTCTCTGCCTAAGATATTTGGTTTGTCTTTTCCATTCACATCAACCCAGAATATACCGTAACAAGTGTCTCCTTCTTGTGTTCCGTCATCAAGATGTCCATAAATGCTAGTCTGGTATGTTATTGTAACCCCGTTTTTTAAAGCTCTGGTCGTTGTTGTTGGCGGGGTTGTATCTTCTGCCATTGTACTTAATCTTTTATATTTGGTAGGCCAACAATCAGCTACTGTTGTACAGTTATCGGCAATAGCAAAATTTGTATCTTTTAACAAAGAGGTCGAACTTGCAAAATCTGTATTATCTAAAGTCATAGTTTTATTATCAACAAGCTGTTTATCTATCAGTTGTTGTACAGATGTAACTGTATTTTGCAGTTGGGATGTTAATATTTTTTTGTTAACTTCGTTCATTGTACTTGGGATTGTTAATGCAGCTATTGCACCAATTATCGCCAGTGCAACAAGTAACTCGGTTAATGTAAACGCTTTATTGCGTATCATATATAAATCTCCTTTATTTTAAGTAATTCGGGTCGAATCCGGAATGTTCAAGCAGATAATAGCATTCTTTTATAGAACCCCCCAGACAATTGGCTTTTACCTGGGCAGGTGTTCTATCGCTGTAGTCAGCACTTCCTACATCTCCAACGTGTGTACCATTGCCGCTTGTGCTTGTATAGTTAATTATTCGCAGTTCAAATACGTCAACTCCAATGATATTAGGTTCCTTGTTACCATTGATATCAATTACTACAGTTACATAAGGGTCTGCGTAATCTGTTCCATCAATATTTTCTTTCCCTGTCTTAGGGGTTATTGCAATTCCGACACCGTTTTTTAATATAGCAGATGCTGATACGTTTCCTGTATATAAATTTTGAGTATTACCATTTACTGTTTTATATTGATTTGGTGCTTTGAAAAGCATTTGTCCGTTTTTATTAGTTTTGGCGCAATCCAAAGTTTTTAAGAATTTTTCAGCATCGGAAAACAGATATGTATCTTTGAGGTTGACAGCTCTTGTTCGCACCATTTCATTTGCAACAGCATCTGTTATTACGGATACAGTACCTTGTACTAATGCAATGTTAGCTCTGTTTGTTGCATCTTTTATCATTCCGGGTAATACCAAAGCCGCCAAAACCCCGATAATACTTAATGTTATAAGTGCTTCAGATAGTGTAAAACCGGCTTTTTTTATCTTAATCATAACCAATCCTCATAAATAGTATATATCTATTTTAACATTATTTTGCAAAAAGTTCAATTGTCTTGACTGGATATTTTGAGCAAGTTAAAATTTAAGTGTATATAAGGTGAAGGGAGTAGAAAATGACAAATATACAAGTTTCACAAGAAATTAAAGAAAAATGCTGTGTAGCACGCGGTGTAAAAGGAGTACCTGCTCCGATACCTCAAGAAGGTGAATGGACTAAGTGTAAAGAAATTAAAGACATTTCAGGTCTTACTCACGGCTGCGGCTGCTGCGCACCTCAACAAGGTACTTGTAAATTAACTTTAAACGTTAAAAACGGTATTATTCAAGAAGCTTTGGTAGAAACAATCGGTTGTTCAGGTATGACTCACT
>URYF01000012.1 GCA_900551965.1 uncultured bacterium | reverse complement strand
ATTATGAGTAAATATATTTCTTTATAAGAGTAAAATACAGCAACAAAACTTTACAATTAGTTAGTCAGGAATATAACGAACTTACGCAGACAGAGTAAAGATTTCGTAAATTTCTTCATCTGAAAGTTCTGTAATAATCTTTTCACCTTCGTAAACTGCCAAATCTGCAAGTTCTTTTTTAGATTTCAGCATTTCATCAATTTTTTCTTCGAAAGTTCCAAGTGTAATCATTCGGTGAACCATTACGTTTTTATCCTGACCGATACGGTAAGTTCTATCTGTTGCTTGATCTTCAACTGCAGGGTTCCACCACAGGTCGTAGTGAATAACATTTGTCGCACTTGTTAAGTTCAAACCTGTTCCGCCGGCTTTCAATGACAATATCATTACCTTTGAATCTTTTTCGGTTTGGAATTTTTCGATTAATTCCTCCCTTTGAGGTACAGTCAAGCTGCCGTGGAAAAACAACGGTTCCGTATTACATTCTTGAGAGATAACCTTACATAAAATATCGCCCATTTCTTTATACTGAGTAAAGATAAGCGTTTTTTCATCATTATCAATAATGCTTTGAACAAGGTCGATACATTTTTCCATTTTACCTGAAAGCTCCCTGCCCATTTCACCGGATTTCAAGAACTGGTATGGGTGGTTACAGATTTGTTTCAACGCTGTAATAAGTTTGAAAATATTTCCGCGTCTATTCACACCTGTGAAACCGCTGATTTTTGCCATCATTTCGTTCAGCGTCTTTTCGTAAAGTACTGCCTGCATTTTTGACAGGTAGCAGTATTCATTAAGAACCATTTTTTCCGGCAAGTCTGAAATTACGTGTTTATCAGTTTTTAAACGTCTCAATACAAACGGAGAAATTGACATTCTCAATTTACCCGCTCTTGAATGTTCCTTAAACCTTTCAATAGGAATTGCATAGCTTTTTTGGAATTCGCGAAGCGAGCCAAGATAACCTTTATTAATAAAATCAAAAATACTCCACAATTCTGTCAATCTGTTTTCTACAGGTGTACCTGTCATTGCTATTTTAACATCAGATTTTAACATTTTTATTGCAAGGGTCTGCGCGGTATCAGGGTTTTTAATATTTTGCGCTTCATCAACAATAATCATGCTCCACGCGTGTTTTTTAAGCTCCTCAACATCTATCCTCATAATCGCATAGGTTGTTAAAATTACATCATGGTTAACATCAAGCTGTCTGTCAGCTCCGTGATAAATTACAGCATCAACATTTGGTGCAAACATCTGTAATTCCTTCATCCAGTTACCCATCAAAGTAGTCGGACAAATTACAAGTACAGGTTTTTTAAGTTTGTTTTCTTCTTTCATTTTTAGAATTAAGCTGATAACCTGAATAGTTTTACCAAGCCCCATATCATCTGCCATACAAGCTCCAAAGCCTTTTGAAACATTTGTCCAAAGCCAGCGCAAACCAACCTCCTGATAAGGTCTTAAATCACCTTTCAATTCCTTAGGTACAGTCATTTCTACAGGTTTTGTAAAATCAGCCAACACTCTTGCAAACGCTGCATCATAGTCAAAATCATATTGATCAAGCTGCCCTGATAATGAAGCATGGATAAGTTCCATTCTTGACATTGATTTAAGATTTGATTTTGCAATTTGTTCAAAAATCTTCTTACTTTCTTCCTGGTCAATTAACACATATTTGTTTTTATATTTAATCAGACCGTTATTATTTTCAAGAAGTTTTTTATATTCTTCAAGTGAAATTTTTTCATTCCCAATCGCAATTTCGTAAGAGAAATCAAGAATATCATCAAGCGACATTTTAGAAGATAAAGTATTATTGATTAAATCCGCAAGATCATCCGCTCTTGATTCTTTAACCTTTGCATTGATCGATGCTCTAGGAATCACAATATTTGTAAGTTCTTCCGGCAAGATAACTTCAATCTGAGCTTTTTGCAGATAATAAGCCGTTTGAGTGATTATTTTATAAACCTCATTCAAGTTCAAATCAAGATATAACTTGTCTTCGTCTTCAAATAAATCCTCAAGTTCTGGCATATAACGAAGTGCATAGTTTAATTGTTTTTCAACAATTCTTGAAATATCAGAAGCTTTCGCACCAAAAACATCTTCTTCTGTGTAAAGTTTGTCTATCAAAACACTTTCATCAGTTTTTCTGTTTTTAATATGAACTTTCAAACGGAAAAGTTCATCTTCAATTTTTTCCATCTTGAAAAACGGAATAACATCATATTTTCCAAGATATAATTCATCAAACCACTGTGCAAAACTTTCGGCTAAATCTTTACCCTTCAATACTGCACGCTGTTCCAAATCTTTCAATAAATAAGTACCGGATTTAACATCTTTAAATCTGTACATTTTTATTCCTAAGAACTTATAAATTACATAATTCAAATAGGTATATATAAATTCATAGACAAAATCTTTCGGTTTTTCCCCTTCAATAAACAAATCCTCAGGCATACATTCTTCAAACTGGTTGATAATCCTTGCCATTTTTTGATTATTAATAATCGGCTCGTAAACAATACGGAACATTTGATTATAACGTTTTACGGTCGGAATGAAATACAATTTTTCAATCAATTTCATAACAAAATAAGTTAATTTGTTCAGATAAATAAATGTAGGAGTTAAATCTTCAAGGTCCACAACATTGCCAAACCCGCCAAAATAATCCATAACCAAATCCCAAGCCATGAAATATCCGACCTTATCACCAAGAACACTTGATTTAAAACGGAATAAAGATCCTTTTGATTTTAAATAGTATTGAAAATTGTTTGTCGGAGTAACAAAAAATGATAAATTCTGCCCCTTAACACTAGAACCTTTGTTTATCAAATAAAATTCAGTATTTCTTGTCGGAGCATTCGGGCTCAAAAATACCCCCGCAAATTCATCTTCAATAATTTGATAAATCATACTTAATGTATAGCGAAAATCTTTGTTTTTGAAATTTTCGGGATTTTCACTCAAGTTAAAAAACAATTCATCAACATTATTTTTTTTAAACGAAAAATCAATATCTAAATCTTCAATTCTGTTACTCATACTTTTCTCTTACTAATTATAATATCTTACTGCATTTGACTTGAAAAGGTTAGGCCAAAAAGACCTAACCCTTGTTATAAACTATTTGATTAACGATTTACCTGTCATCTCTTGCGGCTGTTCAATACCCAATAGCTGCAAAACAGTCGGTGCAACATCACATAAAGCACCTGTTTCTCTAAGCTCAGTTCCAACAGGAGCATTGATTAGCACAAACGGAACTTCATTTGTTGTATGCGCCGTTTGAGGCTTGCCTGTTGTTTCATCAACCATTGATTCTGAATTACCATGGTCTGCTGTCAGAAGCATCACAATATCTTCTTTTTTACAAGCATCGGCAATTTTACCAACACACTCATCTACAACCTTACAAGCTTTAGTTGCGGCTTCAATAACCCCTGTGTGACCGACCATATCAGGGTTTGCAAAATTCACAAGAATAAATTGATATTCAGGATTATCTATTGCTTTTAATACATTATCACAAACTTCCGGTGCACTCATCTCAGGCTGCATATCGTATGTTGCAACCTTTGGAGATGCAACAAGAACACGGGTTTCATGAGGCTGCGGCTCATCAATTCCACCGTTAAAAAAGAAAGTAACATGAGCATATTTTTCGGTTTCAGCAGTTCTAAACTGGTGGATTCCGTTAGCTTCCAAAACATCACCCAAAATATTAACAAGTTTTTCTTTCGGGAATGCAACAGGGAATGTAAAAGTTGCTTCATAACTTGTCATTGTTGTGTACAAGATGTTTTTAAGAACTTTCTTTCTGTCAAATCCGTCAAAATCCGCAAAATTAATTGCTTTGGTAATTTCTCTTGCTCTGTCAGGACGGTAATTAAAGAAAATAATTGAATCATTATCATTGATTCTGCTTACATTTACCCTCTCTTCACCGCCAATAACAGTAGGCAATACAAATTCATCAGTTTCACCTTTTGCGTAAGATTGTTTTACACCTTCAACCGCTGATGATGCATGTTCACCTTCGCCTAACAATAATGCATTGTAACCTTTTTCAACTCTGTCCCAGCGGTTGTCACGGTCCATAATATAATAACGACCGATAACAGTTGCAATAGGAGGGAGATTATATTTTTTAAGTTCATCTTCAACTACAGTCAAATATTCGCAAGCACTGGATGGCGGCGTATCGCGGCCATCTAAAAATGCGTGTACATAAACTTTTGTCAGACCATGGTCAGCTGCCATTTTAATTAAAGCAAGTAAATGATCTAATGAAGAATGTACACCGCCTGTTGAAACAAGCCCGTATATATGAAGTGCCGAATCGTTCTTTTTGGCATGTTCAATTGCATTCAAAAATCTTTCATTCTTAAAGAATGAACCATCTTTGATAGCATTATTAATTTTAGATAAATCTTGATAAACAATTCTGCCCGCGCCCAAATTCAAGTGCCCAACCTCAGAATTACCCATCTGCCCATGAGGAAGCCCTACGTTTTCACCGTCAGCTTTAATTTTAATAAACTTTTCTTCTTTTTCTAATTTCGGCACATTTACCGGATTAGCCAACTTAGTGGCATCATATTTTTCTGAACCGGTAGAAATCCCCCATCCGTCCATTATACATAGCAAAACTCTTTTAGCCATTTTTTGTCCCTTCTTTTTATCTGTACGTTAGCAAAATTTTATCAGGAACATATTTGAAATTCAATAGCAAATTTTCGGGAAGAATACATCTACATCAGTTATTACAATAAAAAAGCTGCCTTATTAATAAGGCAGCTTTTTTAAATTTTCTAAAAACTTTTTAATTATTAAAAGAATGATTTAGTACCTTTACCGCCTGCATTCCAGTATGAATTTCCCTGACTTCTTTGTTTTGTACGGATTCTTACACGCGGAGTACGTTTTTCCGGAACAGGTTTACCTTCTGCGGCAGCATTTTGTGGAACCATATTAGGATTTAACTGACTTACCGGAGTAAATGTAGCTTCGACACCTTCTTGTCCTTGGACTGTAACCTGTACTCCATTTGCATCGGTCGTTGTAACAGATGCGGCAGGTAAAGTTGTTCCGTTTAATACTGCAGGACTTAACGGTTCAAGTAAAAGAGGTTCTGCAGCGATAGCTGAAACACCTGTGAATGCTATTACGGTTAATAATAATGCTAACTTTTTCATTTGGTTTTGCTCCTATTATATTTTGTGCTGATAATATACTTATATAACGTAATGATATAAAAATCAAACAAAAAAAAATTTGTTATATAATATATAAAACAAAAAGGAATAAAAAAATGCGCGAAAGATTACCGGAATACCTGAAAAGACCTATAATTGACACCGATACAACAAGAAATGTAAGAAGAATTTTAAAAGTAAATTGTCTTAACACAGTATGCGAAAACGCGCGATGCCCAAATAAAAATGAGTGTTACACAAAAAATACCGCAACTTTTCTTATAATGGGAAATGTATGCACAAGAAACTGCAGATACTGTAATATTTCATGCCAAAAGCCTTTACCGCTTGATGCTGATGAACCTAAACATATCGCAAAAGCAGTTAAAGACTTAGGGTTAAAGTACACAGTTATTACATCTGTTACAAGAGATGATTTACAAGATGGCGGAGCCGGACATTTCGCTCAATGTATTCACCAAATAAGAAAAGAAACACCAAATGTTAAAATCGAAATTTTAACACCGGATTTTAAAAATCAAAAAGAAGCTCTTGATACAATTATTGAAGCTAAACCGGATGTATTTAATCATAATATTGAAACAGTAAAAGAAATTTTTAAAACAGCAAGACCTCAAGGAAATTATGAAAATTCTCTTAAAGTTTTAAAGTATATAAAAGATACCGGGAAAATCACAACAAAATCCGGGTTGATGATAGGATTGGGAGAGAGTTTTGAGCAAATCGAAACGACATTAAGAGATTTACATGCGGCAGGTTGTGACATTATTACAATCGGGCAGTATATTCAGCCTTCAAAAGAACATCTTCCGGTTGCAAAATATTACAAACCGGAAGAATACGAAGAATTAAAACAACTTGCTTCATCTGTCGGAATAACCCGATATCAAATAGGTCCGCTGGTCAGAAGCTCTTATAATGCCGCAAACCTTGCTTAATTTATTTCATAGTTTTGATTACATTTGCAGTAATATCTTCACCGCCCGAGATTACCATGCCTGTCGGCAATACTAAATTGTAATTAGATTTTTTCGCTTCTTTTGTAATCACGGTTTTAATATGTTCATTTATTTTAACAAGTTTTGATGAATACTCTTTATCCATACTTTTCTTTTTAGATTCAATCTGCTGCCTGTATGATGATTCTTTTTGAATAAGCTTTGTTTTATCATGCTCGTTTAACAATTCATTTTGAGCCTTGGAAATTAAGGTATTTAACTCTTCAATATCCTTATCCTGCTCATGTTTTAACTGCTGAATTTCAGATGAATTTGACAAAACTTCGGAAACATCGATTACAGCAACCTTATATTTTGGAAAAGATACTGCAACATCATTCATGTTATACCCTACACAAAATACCAAAACGCACGCTATAACAAACCAAATATTATTTTTCATTTTTATCCCCTTTCTGATTATAAATATCCTATAACTATTTAAAATTTTTCTAAATCAGACAACAGGATAAAAAAAATATCTCCATTTCGGAGATATTAAGTTTCAAAATAATAGTAAACAAAAGGAAGGAAATTTTAAATTTTTATTGAGAAATCTGTTTTTATTACGCAAAAATACTTTTTAACGGTTCAGCTTCATTGGACTCTTCATTTTTACCCTTACGGCTTAAAAGCTCTCCGTTATAGAACGGGTTTGAACCGTCTTTATCTTTAGATGATGCAGCTGCAAAAACACTGATAAAATGAGATGCAGAATTTGTTTCAACAGCTTTTTGAGTTTCTGTAACCATTTCATTCACAGCCGGCATATATTTGCCGTCTAATTTTTTAGAAATTGCAGCTTGAGAATTTAAATATTTGATAGAATTTAAAGTAGCTTCATTAAATTGAAATTGTAAAGCATTGTTCATTGCAATCTGTTTTTGAACATTAGTATCAATTTTACCCTGATAAAGATCAATACCGAGTTCTACAGGTTTTGCAACAGAATGAATTTGTTGAACGGGAGCCGCATTTGTATATTGAGAATTTTTCTGGGCTGCACGGCGTAAAATTTCATTAGATACATCTTTTAAAATTGATGTGTCAATGCCGTTTTTATATAATGAATTATAGTTTACATTTAAACCCATTTGACGTATCCCTTTGTTTCCTTACAAGTATATATTCGGCATATCCATGCAAAAACTTTAGAAAAACGTCCTCTTTTGTTAACTTTTATTACAATGAATTTATTTTAAAACTTCTCGGCTCATAATTACACGGTTATTTTCGTCATAGCAATAACACCCAAGCCAATGTGCTATTAGCTTTCCATCGGGAGTAAAAATGAAAGTTTCCTCTTCTGATACTCTTAAAGACATATTAACAAGCCTGCCGTTCGGGGTATATTTATATGTTTTATACGGATATTCTAAAGATGATTTTTCTTCATTATGGGTTAAAATCCCGTCTTGCGAATAATAAAGAACTGTCTGTGGTTGAGCTTTATAAATAACTCCGTAACTGCCGTCTGAAAACTTTGCCAGGGTACGATCTTTTAACTCTGTTACCCCTTTTAAAAGCATTGAAATATTCTCACCATAATTTGAATCAACAAGATTTTCTATTATAAATTGCTGATTACTTTTTACACTTGGAGATGCTAAAAGCTCATCTTTTGCCAAACTCTGGCTGTATTTAATTCCGCCGGTTATAGTTTGCGCGCCGACAGGCAGCATTATCACAGTTATAAAAATAAATATTAAAAACTTTTTCATATATATAATATATAATGAATTAAAAAAAATAGTCAGTTAGCTATTTTAAAAATTTAAATAGTTTGTTATAATGTCAGAATAAAATAGATATTGTGTAGTTGGAATTGGAAAGATTATATTATGAAAAAATTATTCATCTCATTATTAGTCTTAGGAATTGCAGCACCTGTTTTTGCAATAGGTGATACACCCAAACTAAGCAGAAAATGCAGAAAACATCCGGAAAAATGTATTCCGTTAACAACCCCTGTAAAAGAACAACAAATGACACTTGGGCTTGTTCAACGAGATATTAAAGTCGGAACATCTCAAGCCGACGTTGCAGCTATTTTAGGTTCTCCAAATATCGTAACTCAAGATGCCGAAGGTAAAGAAACATGGATTTATGATAAAGTTTCATCAATTACATCATACGGAAGCTCAGGATTTGGTGTAGGCATCGGCGGACTTGGCGGCGGCTACGGCTCCGGAGGTTTTGGCGGCGGACTTGCAAATGCAGGTTACAACAAAAACAGCGGATCCGTTCAAACAACCCAAAAAACTTTGACTGTTGTACTAAAATTTGATGATAAACATAACGTAGCATCATTTTCTTACCATATGAGTTCATTCTAGGAGAATACAATGATAAAAAAATTATTACTGATATTGTTTGTACTTTGCATTACACTTCCAGTTAGTGCAAAAAAAGCTCAGGAAGATATTATTACTCCTATGACCCAGCTTGAAAAAAGGCAGTTCCAAACAAGAACTTACGAAACTCTTGATAAGCCTCTTGTTATGAAAGCAATGCTGAATGTTTTGCAAGATGAAGGATTTATTGTATATAACGCAAACCCGCTATTAGGATTTATTTACGGAGTAAAAGATTTTGATACATCTGATAAAAACATTGATATTTCAAAAGAATTCGGACTGTCTAAAGCAAGATTGAACTGGAACGGCGTGAAAGTCGCAACAGTTGAAACAACTGCTAACGTAACAGAATACGGAAAAAGCATGCGCGTTAGGGTTAATTTTAAACGTAAACTTTTAAATGTGTACGGAAATGCTCAATTCATTGATGATATTAATGATGAAAATTACTATCAGGAATTTTTCTCAAAAGTAGATAAAGCAATATTTTTACAGAAACAAAAAATATGATAAAAAAATTATTAACAACATTTTTACTTATAAGCTTTTTTATGGTTTCTTCAAACTGCGCTTTTGCTAAAAAACACAAAACATTATCACAACTGGAGCGCAGGGAAATTGAAACCCGCTTTTTTGAGACTTCAGATACGACAAGGGTTATGAAAGCAGCTGTTAACACTTTGCAAGACAGCGGATTTGTAATCCAGGAAATCGAACCGGAATTAGGATATTTAAGAGCAAGAAAAACTTATAAAAGAAAATTCACAAACAAAAAAAGAGTGGCTGGACAATCTTTTCTATTTGGTCTTTATGCAACACTCACAGTATTTTCGTACGGAGCAACCGCATATCACCTTGCTGATCCGACTATGAAAATTTCAAATGAACTGCACGCAAAGACAATCGTTGTGGATTCTAACGTAAATGTAGAACCTTTCGGAAAAAATAAAACAAAAGTAAGATTTGTTCTAACCCAAAAAGTCCTGCAAAACGCAGATGGGTACTCTTTTGTAAAATCAGCACCTACAAGAGTATTAAAGGTTTATAATCCCGAAGTTTACAAAGAATTTTTCTCACAACTAGATAAAAGTATTTTCTATGAAGGGATATAATTTATGCAATATATAGCCATTAAAAAAGATGAAAAAAACGGAAAAGAAATATATATAATTAATGCTATCCCCTTAAAAAACACAAACAAATCCGTGGTTCAAAAAATTCCGCACCCGCTGGGTTCTGATAGTATGACATTTGCCACATTGGAAGAAGCCAAAGATGCAATATCACGTGCCGGATTTTCATATATTCTTCCAAACGGAAATAAAGGTACCAAATCAGCACCAAAACCAAAAATATTAGCTGATAATAAAAATTATGAACAATCAGTGTTTTATGCAATAAAAGATAAAATAGACTCTTCAAATTCCAGTGTTGCAGCTGCTGCGATACTTGCAATATCAGAATTTCCCAACGAAGAAACCTTTGATATTTTGTTCAACAAAATCGGCGAAGACAATGATATAATCAGAAAAAATGCAATCTCAGGAATCTGCAGATACGGAAACATTTTATCGGACAGAATCATTGAATCATTAAAATCCCCGGAGTGGGTTGTTAGAAATTCCGCATTATCCTGCATTATAAATCTTGCAGAATTAGATTTTTCAGATTTGGAAAAATTTATAATCCCACTGACCAAAACTTGCGATGATTCAAATACAATAGTTCAAGCCAACGCTCTCAATGCTTTGGCAAAAGTTTATCAAAAATACCAAAAGAATAAAAAAATCTAGTAACTGCTTTTTCTCATTAAATCAGACAATTTTAACTCTTTTGGCGCAGGTGCGTTTTTTTTCGGTTTTTCGACAGGAGTTTCAACTTCCTTAAAATATGAAAGACCAACTTTTGTGCTGTTGTCTTCTTTTAACATAAAAATTTCTTGCAATAGTGAAATAATATTACCCATAAATAGTTCTCCTAATAGTATTATAGCGTAATTATTTAACGGTATATCATACATTTAAACGATTTTGCCCTCAAAAATCATTGTACTTTATGTTATATTAACAGTATAGACACAAAAAGGAATCAAATTTGAATAACGGTTATTATGAAACTTTAGATGAAAATTTTGCACAAGCTTTGAATTTGTATGAGAAAAATTATACACATGAAGAGCTTATTGATCTTTTAAAATGCGGAAATATCGCGCAAAAACAAATTGCAGCATTAAAACTTGATTCAATAAATTCAACACAAGATGCAGATATTCTTGTTTCAAACCTTACAGGGCAAGATGGCAAAATTAGAGAAGCTGTTTCATTAAGACTTAATGAATTTATGTCCGATGAAAAATATTTACCATATTTTCAGACTTCAAAAAGTTATAAAATATTCTTGGATGCAATTATTGATATTAACGCAAACATCTGCCGCAACGTAATCTGCGCTATTACAAACCTCAAAAACAACGACGAATTTTGTGATATTTTTTGCCAAAATTTAACACAATTAACGTTTAATCTTCTTGATAAAATTGAAAAATTTGACTTTCAAGACGGAAAATATAAAGTTAACAAAGAAGTTTTTAAACTATATTGGTGTCTGGAAACGATTTACGTATTTTATGACAAATTACAATTTAACAATTTAAAACAAATAATTTTACGCTCAAAAGATATTGAAGAATATACAATCCGCGAAAAAGCCGCAAAAATCTTAACCCACGGGTTTTCAGATTCCGAACTTATAGAAGCGAAAAACCAGCTCAATAACGATAAAAACTACTATGTACGCAGATTTCAGTAATAAAGGATAAGTTATATAAAATCTTTTTACGCTGCAATATTCATCGGCTGGGTTGGATTAAATGTTTGAAGCGGTTGTTGAGGTTTATCAACAGTCTTTTCTCGTTTAGAATTTAAAAAACCGTCAACAAGCATACCAACACCTAAACCTACAACTCCAAGTATCGGACAAGTTACAGCAAGCTGTTTGACTTTAAACACATCCTTAAATGCCTGCCCTTTACAAACATCAACAATTTTACCAGCAATCGGAGCTAAGAAACCCAATGAAGCACCGGCAACTTTGCCAATATTTGACTTTTTAGCCTGAGTATTATCAGTCAAACAACCATTTAACCCATTCATATCAGGCTGCTGCGGATTTGATGTAAATGCAGGAGTTTGATTTTGCGCAACTTGCGGCACAGGATTTTGCACCTGCGAAGTTGTTTGATTTTGTGATTGCGGCTGTGGATTTTGAACTTGAGCTGGAGCTGTCTGTTGAATCTGATTATTTAACTGACCGGCAAGCGCGCTGAAATCCATATTAGACATCATAAAATCTCCATTGTAATCATTTACTACAGGAGAAAATGCAGAATTAGAAAATATACTGTCAGCTTTAGCTTTATCTGCAGTATTTAATGCTGAAGTATTTGCATTACTTTGCGAAATATTGTAATTATTTCCCACTAAACTTGTGTTTAAACCTACCGGATTTGTCATATTTAATCCCTTTCCAAAAATAAACTAACCTTAACCTTTAACCATATATATAAAGTATTTTTTTTTTCGTGAATTGCAAAAGGAATAAAAATATTTACATTTCATTACAATTAATTTCGACAAATAGCAGCAGCAATTTGAGAAGCTGAAATTTTTAAACAGTTCAATTTTTCACAAGTTGTCTGTCTGCGCGCCCATAAACAGGGTTTTAATTCACAGTTATCATTAGCTTTTATCGGTACAACATCATCTGATTGAGGAATTAAAGCTCTATCATCTGTCGGACCAAATATTACATAAGTTTTTGTATGCATAGCAACCGCTGCATGTAATGGGGCTGAATCTGAACATAAAAACTTTTCTGCTGATGAAATTAATTCTGCCAAATCCTTCAAACTTTTTGTTGTTCCATATAAATTTTCAAAATTTTGTGTTCTTACCGTATTTAAAATAGCATCAATACATTCTTTATCATCAGGACCGCCTACTAACATAACTTTTTTGCCTTCTGCCACCAGCAAATCAATCACCTTTGCCCAGGTTTCAGCCGGAACAGTTTTTATACAGCCTTTCTGAACACTAAGCCTGCTTACACCGGGGTGAATCAAGACAGAATTTGCAATTTTTTCTTTTTTTTCAACATCAATTTCGGGTAGAATTGTGTTATGTTCAGTAACAGCGCGGATTAAATCATGATACATTGCACAAGCATATTGGTTTTTATTTAACGGCATTGCATGCGTTAAAAGCATACGACTTAATTTTCCGGTATCATATCCGCAGCGTTCTTTTATTCCCGTCAAAAATAACAGAATACTTATTAATTTATTCCCGCCTGAAGATACCACCAAATTAAAATTTCCGGTTCTTGCGCTAAGTAATAATTTAAACATCTCAAGGTACTTATTTTTTCCTTTGACATCTATCAAGATTAAATCATCAATAATATTTGTCAGGTCTTTAACACTTTTACTTCGGGGTTCCAGTGCCAGAACAATTTCTGAATTAGGAAACTCTTTTTTTAAAGATATCAGAGTCGGAAGGAAAAATATTTCATCCCCGATTCCGCCAAAATTTATTGCAAGTATTCTTTTCTTCTTTTCCATAATTCTATATTATAACTTTACCTCAAACTATCTGGAACAGCCATTGGAATAGGCGCTCCTTTACTTATCTGTTTTGGAGGTACAGGTGCTGATTGCGACTTTGGTGCAGATTTAGTATCAGAAGCTGCCGGAGTATCAGCCGAATTTTTATCAGCATTTTGAGATTGAGCTTCAGATGAAGAAGCTTCTCCTGCCGCTGCAGTTTCAGGCTCTACAACCATACCTTCATTTGACGGATTTTCATCATCTCCGATAACCTTAGCCTTTCCAAAGCCCTTATGATAGTTTTCCAAATCTATTTCAGGATAATCAAAATCCTTAGCACCCAAATCTTTTGTTGCAACTACCATAATGTCTTTCCAGATTCTGGCAGGAACGGTACCGCCTGTTAAACCTTTCATCTGCTTATTATTATCATCGCCAACCCAGACACCTGTTACAATGTCAGGAGTATAGCCTACAAAATAAGCATCTCTATAATCATCAGTTGTACCTGTTTTCCCGGCAGCAGGTTTCCCAATATTTGCACCAGTACCAGTACCGGATAAAATAACTGTTTTCATCATTGCGGTCATCTCTGCGGCAGTTTTAAGACTTAATTGATGAGAAGAATTCGTTTTTTTCGCACGATATAAAACCCTGCCACGAGAATCTTCAATTCTTTCAATAGCATAAGGCTGAACAACATAACCGCCATTTGCAAATGCTCCGTATGCCCTTACAAATTCAAACAACTTAACACCGTTTGAACCAAGTGAAATAGTATAATCATATTCCAGCGGAGTTGTAATTCCTAAAACTCTTGCTAATTGAATAACCGAACGAATCCCAACTTCTTGGATAATTCTTGCGGCACAAACATTTGATGAAACCATCAAAGCTTTATATACAGGAATTTTACCTCTATAATTATGGCTGTAATTATGAGGCGACCAATTTCCTATTGTAATAGGACTGTCATCTACCAAGTCATTTGGAGAAATACCTTTTTCCATAGCTGCAGCATAAACAATCGGTTTAAAAGCAGACCCCGGCGGTCTGATAGATTGTGTTACACGGTCATACTGACTTTCTCCGTAATTCTTGCCGCCGGCAAAAACCAAAATTCTGCCATCCAACGGACTGAATGAAAATACTGCAGCCTGTTGAGATTTATTTGTAAGCCCCCAGGCTTTCATATTCTTTAAAATAGACTCATTTGCAGCTTCTTGCGCTTTTGAATCAAGTGTTGTGATAACTTTATATCCGCCATGAATAATATCAGTTTCTGCAAATCCGAGTTTTTGCATTTCTCTTACAACGTAATCACTGAAATACGGAGCCTTATTTGTTGTATATATCTGCGGAACAGAACTCAAGGTAACATCTGCCTTAATAGCTTTATTATACTCATCTGCCGTTATATACTTCATTGTCAGCATTCTTTTAAGAACTTGATTACGTCTTTGGATTGCAAGTTTTTTATTATTGTAAGGATTATAAACAGACGGAGCCTGCGGTAACCCAGCAATAAGAGCTAATTCCGGCAAAGTTAATTGAGACAGCTTTTTATTAAAATATATTTTTGAAGCCGCTGAAACCCCATAAGCACCAGCCCCCAAATAAACATTATTCAAATACATCTCAAGAATTTGATCTTTTGAAATAGTTTTTTCAATTCTTGCGGCAACCTCCAGTTCTTTAATTTTTCTTGTCAAAGTTCTTTCATTAGACAAGAAAAGAATTCTTGCAAGCTGCTGAGTCAAAGTACTTGCCCCTTGTACTGCCTGCCTTGCAATTACGTTTTGAATAGAAGATCTTACAATCCCTAAAATATCATAGCCGCCATGACGATAAAAATTTTTATCCTCTGTTGCAATAAGAGCTTCTTTCAACTCATCAGGGACATCTTTCAATTCAATCTTATCATAGGTATATGCCGTAAAAGTTTTTATAACTTCTCCATCTTCCGAGTAAAACTTTGTGACAATATTCGGCTTAAACTCTTCAAGGTTTTCAATAGGCGGAAGCGAAGATAAGTATAAGTTCAATGACACAAACCCTGCTAAAAGCAATGCTGTAGAAGTTAAAACAAACATTTTTAAGTTATAAAAAAACTTGTTTTCCTTCTTATTACGGGAAATATTCTCCCTTGCTATATCCTTTGAAGCTCTGCGTCTTTTATATTTATCGTAAGAACTTGACATGAATTGTTCTCCCTAATCAATTAAACCATTATATTATATCACTTTAAAATATATATCAAGTTATTAATAAATTAACCATGGTGAATAATTACAAATATCTTTACAAACGCTATGAAATTAAACATGTTCATTATATACTTAAACGGTTGACAAAATTGGAGATGAATAAAGATGTACAACGTAGCTATAATCGGAGCAGGTCCTGCCGGAATTTTTGCGGCTTTGGAAATAATGAAACTTAAGCCTGATTGGAAAGTCGTTTTAATCGAAAAAGGACAACGAATCGAAAAAAGAAAATGTCCTATCCGTGAAGGTTCCCCTAAATGTGTAAACTGCCGCAGATGCGGGTTGTTATGCGGCTGGGGCGGCGCTGGAGCATTTTCAGATGGCAAACTGACTCTTACTCCTGATGTTGGCGGACACCTTGTTGATTATATGACAAGAAGACAGGCTGAAGATTTAATCGGCTATGCTGATGAATTATACCTTAAATACGGTGCTACAGAAGAAGTCTTTGGCACTGATATGAAAATCTTTGAAGAAATTGCTCACCAGGCAGTTTTGGCAGAACTCAAACTTGTACATTCACCTGTCAGACATCTTGGAACAGAAAGAAGTCTTGATGTATTGAAAAATATGCAGGATTATCTTGATGAAAGAATTACTATCTTAAATAACGTTTCAGCCCAATCTCTAATTGTTGAATGTGAACAGGTTAAAGGTATAAAACTTGATAACGGCGAAGTTATTTCAGCAGAATACACAATTATCGCACCGGGCAGAGAAGGGGCTGACTGGTTAACTCAAGAATTTGCTCAGCATAAAATCGGTATGGTAAATAATGCTGTTGATATAGGGGTCAGAGTAGAACTTCCGGCACCTGTATTTGAACCGTTAACTTCAAAATTATACGAATCAAAATTAATCTATAACTCTCCAACATTTGGAGATGAAGTAAGAACATTCTGTATGAACCCAAACGGCGAAGTTGTTCAGGAAAATTACAACGGCATTGCAACCGTAAACGGTCACAGTTATGCAAATTACAAAACTCCAAACACAAACTTTGCACTTCTTGTAAGTGAAAAATTTACAGAACCGTTCAAAGAACCTATCCAGTATGGACAGCACATAGCAAGACTTGCTAATATGTTAGGCGGTGGAATCCTTGTTCAAAGATTCGGGGATTTATTAGATGGCAGACGCTCAACTCCTGAAAGAATTAAATCAAGCGTAATCACTCCAACTCTAACTTGTGCAACACCTGGCGATTTAAGTCTTGTTATCCCTTACAGACAAATGACAAGTATTATCGAAATGCTTCAAGCATTAGATAAAATTGCACCTGGAACAGCTTCAAGATACACATTATTGTATGGTATCGAGGTTAAATTCTATTCTGCAAGAGTTAAATTAACAGATAAACTTGAAACAGAAGGGGTTAAAAACCTATTTACAATCGGCGATGGCGCAGGAGTTACAAGAGGACTGCTGCAAGCTTCCGCTTCAGGGGTTTATGTAGCAAGAACAATTTGCGAAAGATAAATTTTATAAACCATATTTAAACGACGGTTTTAAAACCGTCGTTTTTTGTGCTATAATCCCATTGGAGAGTTACAAAATGGTTTTTAACACCCCTAAAGTTCAAGCTTTTACACTTGCAGAGGTGCTGATAACACTAGGTATTATCGGTGTGGTTTCGGCTATGACAATCCCTGGACTTATGTCTAACTACAGAAAAAAACAGCTCGAAAACCAGATTAAAGCAGATGTTTCTATTATTAAACAAGCAATACACTTTGCGGATTATGACGGAGTATCATATGATATTGCAATAAAAGACGGAAGTGATGATAGTATGAAAGAGTGGTTTGATTCTTTTCTGTCACAGCATTTGAAAGTCGAACAAATATGCTATAACCAACCCGGCTGCTGGCATAAGCTTGGAATCGTAAAATCACTCACCGGCAATTCTCCAAAATATGAAAATGCAAACGGAATCGGTGGAAATATTATAACTTTTAAGATTCCAAACGGAACAATGTTTAATATTGATGGAAACACCGCTGCAGATATGGCATCATTCGGGTTAGATACCACATCTGACGGATTAACATTTTATTTTGATGCAAACGGTGACCGCAATCCAAACAAAGTCGGGATTGATATTTACATAATGGTTTGGTCATCTCAGGGCTTAGTTCCTGCAGGATACAATAGAACCCCGGAAGAAGTCGAAAATAACTGCTTACGAGGGGACGGTTATTTCTGCCTGCAGCATGTTATAAGCCATGGCTGGGAAATCTCGCCAATCGTCTGGAGACGATAAATTTTAATTTTTTGTTTCCCCTGCCTGATTACGGTTGAAACAATTTCCGAACTGGCAATTAGCATCATAAGGCTGGGTATCTTCTTCTTGTATAGGCTCCATATTTATATTTTCTGGAATCTGCGGCTGACCAAGCTTTGTCCGATTTTCAAATGTATTATGTGGCTGTTTTAGTTTATCAATATTATTCGGCATAATTTTATCCTGAAGACGAGTGTTTATCCCTGTACCAATATCAGCTTTACAAGCTCCAAGCTTATCTATTTTGCAGGCGCTGTATCCTGATATACCGGTGCAAAACAAAAGCAATGCACTTACCATTATAATCTTTTTCAACATTATACTATCTCCTATATCTGTCTATATGTCTAATATAAAAGATATTGCAGGACGTTTCATTGGAGAAAAGTATAATCTTTTATTAAAACCATTTTCTTATAATTTTACGATTTTGTTTCTTTTCCAAATCATTAAGAACTTTTTTAAACGGAATAATCGGCTCCATTTTGTACCCGCACTCTTCGGACAAAGTTCCGCCCATAGAAAATAATTCCTCTTGCGGGTACCTGCGGCAAATCCCCGGACGCCAAAAATGTATTTTGCATCTTTTTGTTTCAGGATCCAAATTAGTACATTCAAAAATCAATCCAAGTTCATCTTTACCAATAATTTTCAAATCGGAATAAAATTTATGCAGATATTGCAGTTTTTTAAATTCCTCTTCTTCTTTCAAAACATGCTTGAAGTGTTTAACATAAATATGAGTACAGCACTGCCCGCAGCCCTTACATTTTCCGGTTCGGTAATAGTGCTTTTTTAATATTTTTGCAAGTATAAATTTCCTAAAATTCTCCCACATATAATCATGATATTACAATCTGACGGATTAAGTATGAAGAATTGTAAATATTTATTTTTAAAAAGGCAAATAAAAATCTTGAGGAGAATTTAAGCAGATGTAAGAAAGATAAATTACCCCTTATTAAATTAACCTAACAAATAACCTTATACAGTTTATAACTGACATAATACTATAACATAACCAAAAATAACCAACCTTGACCTCTAACAGAGGTCTTTTTTTTGTTAAATTACAACCTGCCGAATATAACGCGCTCAATTCCGGCTAAATCTTTTAATACCTGAATTTCTGTAAACCCTGACTCTTTCATAATCTGTGCGACATCAAAACTTTGCCCTAAACCAAGTTCAAATAGTAAATATCCGCCTTTATTTAAAAGTTCCGGAGCACCTTGGGTTATTTTTTGATAAAATTCCAACCCTTTTTCATCTTGTGTATATAGTGCAATTTCAGGTTCAAAAGTTACTTCTTGTTGAATGGATTGCTTAAATTTCGGAGCAATATAAGGAGGATTTGAAACAATCATATCAAAGCGTTCATCTTCCCGAATTTTTGAATAGACATCGGATTTTCTAAAAAGAGCTCTATTATATAGTTCAAATTTTTCCATATTTGAAAACGCCGTATGAATAGCTTCTGTAGAAATATCAGCTCCTACAGCCTGTGCATTCGTAAGCTTTGCAACCATACATGCAATACAGCCTGATCCTGTACACATATCAAGAATCTGAGTAAAATTATTTTGTTTAATTATTTCAACAGCTTTTCTGACAAGGAGTTCTGTCTCATCACGCGGGATTAAAACTGATGGATTTACAAAAAATTTCTCACCCATAAAATCCGCCTGACCTATAATATATTGAATAGGCTGGCGGGTTGCAGCACGTAGCTGTGCCTTTTCTTTTACCAGTTCAAGCTTTTCTTCCGTCAGCTTTTTACCCATCAAAATATCAGTTAATGTATAACCTGCAAAATGCTCAATAAGAAGTTTCACTTCAATATTTGCTTCATTAGGCTCAATACCTGAATCTGTTAAAATTTTCACTATATCTTGTATCAGCATAAAACTATTCTTCAACCTCGTTTTGGATATGATAATCAGGCGAATGCTCTGTAATTATTTTATCAATTAAATCACGAGCTTCAAGCTTTGAAGTCAATTCAATCTTTTCAATGTTATATTTTTTACACAACCTATCATAATAATAGAGCTGTTTTTTAGTAGGAGCTTCTTTTGACATTTTCACTTCCTGCAAAAATTTACGTTTTTTCTTTTCAAACTCTTTGTTAGCTTCAATAATCGGACGCTGTTTTTCTTTATATTCATAATATTTTTTACATTCTTTAAAATATTTTATGGTATCAGATTTAAAAGTTTCATCATCAAACTTTTCAGCCAAAAACTCAAACCTTGAACAATTTAATTCCAGGTAATACTTTTCATCAGCTTCAAAACTATCCCATATTTCATCAACCGACAAATCCTCATTCTTTTTAACAAGCGCGCGCAAATAGTTACAAAGCGCAGACTTTTGATTTTTGGTTAAATCCGGATAAATTTGTTTTTTTATCTCATACATAATAAATCTTACTCACACTAACAAGAACTTATCTCAAGATTCCCGCAAAGCGGGAACGAAGTATAATCAAGTTTTCGGTTCCTCACAAACCGCACAAATTACTGTGCGTATCGATCCTCATAAAACCGTGCTACGCGATCCTATCGTTTAAACAAATCTTTGACTGAAAATCTGCGGGTTTTGTTAGACATGCTAAAGTCCAGCAGCTTTCTTGCAATGGGATTCGTCTGGCGAGACGGCTGATGTTTATCAACAACTTCATCTCCTCTCATCTCTTGAGATCTCTCTTTAATTTCTAAGTTTTGTTCAGTCTTCTCAACCATGATTCTCATTATACCTCGTTACATTATAATAAACAATTTCAGAAATTCAAAATTGCGCAATTTTATATATTTTTTATATATTCTTTACATACTGTTACAATTAAAAATCTGACCATTACCAACACTTAAACCTGTATTGAAATTAGGCTCTTTTTGTCATAAATTATAAATATGTACGAGGATTATAAAAATATTCTAAACGAGTTAAAAGAACACTCACATTTTAGGGATTTAAAAGACTTTGAAGCGAAAGATGAAAAGTTTATTTATTATAAAGGCAAAAAACTTTTAAATCTTTCATCAAATAATTATTTGAATTTTGCAGATAATAAACAGATAACACGTGAGTTTTTAGATTCTGCAGGTGACAAATATTCTTTAGGCAGTGCATCTGCAAGACTTTTAACAGGAACCCTGCCTGTTTATAAAGAGCTGGAAGAACTTTTGGCGGAACTTTATAACAAAGAAGGGGCATTATTATATAACAGCGGATACCATGCAAATGTCGGAATCTCAAGCGCATTAAACCAGAAAGGGGACGTTATATTTTCTGACAAATTAAATCATGCCAGCATTATTGATGGAATGAAACTATCTGACGGGAAATTTTTCAGATATCCTCATAACGATATGGAAGCTCTGGAAAAACTGCTTATAAGAGAGCGTAAAAATTACAAAAATGCATTTATTATAACCGAAAGTGTTTTTTCAATGGACGGAGATATTGCCGACTTGAAAAAAATTGTTGAATTAAAGAAAAAATATAATTGCATAATGATTATTGATGAAGCTCACGCATTTGGAGTTTTCGGAGAAAAAGGACTCGGAGTAGCCGAAGAACTTGGAATAATGAAAGATATAGATTTAATTGCCGGAACGTTTGGAAAAGCAGCCGGTTCAGCGGGAGCCTTTGCAGTTGGCTCAAAAACCTTGATAGACTTTCTTATAAACAAATCACGTTCATTTATTTTTTCAACAGCACTTCCTCCGATTAGTATTGCGTTTACAAAATGGATTATAGAAAACAAATTTCCACAAACTTATGAAAAACGAAAAAGAATGCTTGCTATTGCAAAAGATATGAATAGCCAAAGCCACATAGTGCCTGTTATTGTCGGAGAAAATAAAGATACGGTTGATCTTTGTGAAGTTCTTTTCTATAACGGCTATTTCACACTTCCGATACGCCCGCCCACAGTTCCTGCCGGAACCTCAAGGCTCAGATTATCCCTGACCTGCGAAATCGAAAAAGATGAACTTAAAATTTTGACGGAGAAAATTGATGAAATGTTATTGGCTATCAAAAAAAGAAAATAAAAATTTCTTATGGTTCAAACCTAAAAAAAGAGATTTAATTGTCTTTTTTGCAGGCTGGAGCTTTGATTACAAAGCGTTTTCTAACAACAGTGAGAACTATGATATTCTTATAATTTACGATTATAATGACTTAACAATCCCTGATGAATTAAAAAATTTAAATACCGAAAATTATAAAAACAAATACCTTATAAGTTGGTCAATGGGCGTTTACATTGCGTATAAATTCAGAAAACTATTCCAAGACTTTAATAGAAGAATTGCAATTAACGGAACAACCACACCTGTTGATGATGAATACGGAATTCCGGTTAAAATGTTTGAGCTAACATTAAAGCACGCCGCAAAAGGACTTGAAGGAAAGTTTTACCAGAATGTATTTAATAATACAGAGGATTTGGAACTTTTCAATATCACACCTATTGAAAGATCTATAGAAAACAGAGTTTCTGAACTTGAAAATTTATACAATTTGATTAAAAATGAAAACGAAGATAGCCATTGTCCATTCTATGATTACGCAATAGTCGGCGATGCTGATAAAATTATTCCGCCAAAAAACCAAATTGCAAGTCATAAAAAAAACAACGTACCAACAATAGAACTTGAATGCGGACACTTCCCGTTTTATACTTTTCTATGGAAAGATTATATAAATGTCGATAGAATACAAGAATATAAAAAAACAATTTGAAAAAAGTATGAAAGATTACGATAAGAACGCAGCCGTTCAAGATTTGATGGCTGCAAAAATGGTAATTGAACTTTTAAAAATACGCAATAATTTTGATAATATTCTGGAACTTGGTTCCGGCACAGGACTTTTAACCAAAAGGCTTGCTAAAAACTTACAATTTAAGACCTACTGCGCAAATGATATTGTCGAAAAATCAAAAAATTATATTCAAAAAATTCTGCCGAAATCAGATTTTATACACGGCAATGCGCTAAAAATCAAACCTTCAAAAAAAATGGATTTAATAATTTCAAACGCGATGTTCCAATGGTTTGATAACCTTGATAAAGCCCTTGAAACATTTAAACTAATCTCTTGCAATGAAGGAATTTTAGCATTTTCAACCTTTGGACCTGATAACTTTAAAGAAATAACTGAGATTACAGGGCTCACTCTTAAATACAAATCAAAAGAAGAAATTGAACAAATACTTATAAATCAAGGCTACAAAATTTTATACAGTGAAATGTTCTATGAAGAAATGGATTTTGAAACACCGTTGGAATTACTTGCCCATATGAAAAATACCGGTGTAAATTCACTATCTGAAAAAACCTGGACAATTACAAAAGTCAAAGATTTCTGTGATAAATTTTCAAGAAAATACAAAAAAATTAAATTAACATATTCACCCATAATTATTATATGCAAAAAAGATTGCAAATCTTAAAAAAAATTTGTATAATAATGTATGGGGTACATACAAATTTTGGGATAAAAAAATGAAAATTTTTCATAAATCTTTACCGGCATTCAGCTTGCCTGAGGTTATGATTACAATGGGAATAATCGGGGTTGTTTCGGTAATGGTATTACCTACATTAATGGCAAATACCAAAGCTCACCACTTTAGAGCACGATTCAAAAAAACTATTGCAACATTAAACCAGGCAGGATTGATGTCAAAAGCTCAGTTTGAGTTTGACTTTGCAGACACTTCACAGCCTTGCAATGCCGACAAAAAACTTGCAGAAACAGAAAGTCCGGAAGAAGTAATGACATTTTGTTCATTATTAAACGGTACCCTGACCGGAAAAACCTATTACGGAGAAGTTGATGACCTTTCAAGAATGGTAAATGGGCAAGCTGTTAAATATGAACTTGTTAATTACGAAACAATACCTGCAACATCTAATATTTGGCACGCTTATGCTTTAGCTGACGGGGCTCTTGTAATATTTAGCACCAACGCTCATAGTTGTGAATTAGCTCAAGGTCAAAAAATATCAAAAGACTGGATTCTTACCCATACCCAATGCCGGGGCTATATTGATGTAAACGGAGTAACCCTGCCCAATAAAGAAGTCACCTGCAGTGTGGGAACTACTGATATAACAGTTGATGAACCATGTGTAGTTAAAAGCGATGCCCAGCACATGACAGACGTTTTCCCTATAATCTTCCACGGGACAACAGTTGAGCCGGGATCAAACGCAGCTAAATACGTTCTAATGACTGCAAAATAAAACCTCTTAAACCCCTATCCAGTTTAAATGCCCCAAAAGCAGCCCAACAAGTGCTGAAACACCTAAATAGACAAGCGGATCCTGTTTCTTTAAAAAACTGGTTATAATCAATGCAGCAAGCAAAATTGTACCTAAAAGGTGAAGATTTGAGGTGAATAAAAGCCTTAAACCAACAGCAGACAACAGCGCACACCCTGCAGGTTTTATACCGCGCAAAGCACCTTTAACAGCTCTGTTTGTTTTAAATTTATCAAGAACTTTTGATACAATAGTTACAATTATGAAAGATGGTAAAATCACTGCGGTTGTCGCTATCAAAGCTCCCAAAAGCCCTGCAGTTTGAAACCCCGCAAAAGTTGCAATATTAACCCCGACAGGACCGGGAGTTATTGAAGAAATCGCAAGCATATCCGTAAGCTGACTTGATGAATACCAGTGATATTTTTCTGCAATATCATATAAAAACGGTAATGTTGCGTACCCCCCGCCAAATGAAAAAACCCCAACATGGAAAAATTGGAAAAATAACTGCAAAAATATTTTCATTACTTCCCACCCTCCATTTTAATTTTATCGGCTTTAACACGATCTTCTAATTTCTGCCAAATAATTCCAAAAATTATCGCACCTATTATAATTAATGCAAGCGACACTTTTTTAGATAATGCCAAAACCAAGCAGCCAAGATAAATTCCAAGCGAGAATTTATCGTTAACAGATTTTTTCCACATTTCTTTCACCGCAAGAAACAAAAGGGTAATAACCCCGATTCCGACCCCCCAGAAGATATGCTGAATTGAAGGTCTATTAATAATTTCTGCAAAAATAGATGCCAGAAGCACAATAGCAAGAAATGCCGGCATTATCATACCCAAAACAGCTGCAATCGCCCCCTTTGTTCCCAAAAGTTTTCTTCCGGTAAAGATTGCGGTATTCGCAGCAATAATCCCCGGTAAAGAAGCCCCCAGTGCATAATATTCACATAATTCATCAGAGGTTATCCACTTCTTCTTTTCAACAAGTTCACAAGTCAAAAGAGGCAGAATCACATAGCCTCCGCCTAACAACAATGTCCCTACTTTGAAAAATGTTTTGAATATCCCGTAAAAATTCTTATCCATATCTTATGGTATAGCACAAAATAATTTCACGGTAAATTTTAAAATTTGTAAACAAATTTTCAACTTTTGCAATTTCAATAGAAAAAAATACTTTATATAAGTGTAGGTTATAGTGTGAAAGGTTAATTGTCTAATGGCATACAGTAATGTAGGAGCAGCAATATTTACATTAAGAAATGCTGATAAAACCACATCAGGCGATATTGGCAGACTTCCTGTTACTATCGGGCAATCTACAACTGTTGTAAAAGCAGTAACCCAGCTTGATAACCCGCTATCAAAAGCCCTAAGTAAAGGACTAAATTATATTGGCAGCGATAAAGTTGTTAGTAAATTAGGCAAAGCTGCAAAATTTGCAAGCGATAATGTCAACCCGCTTATTGTTGCATCCAGCGGTTTAAAAGTTGCATTAGCTGACAAAGAAGATAGAAAAAAGACACTTATCACCGAATCAGGTTGTCTTGCAGGTATGTTTTTAGGTGAAGGCTTAATGAAAAAACACCTTGACAAAATCCTTGAAAAAACCTCTATCGGCAAAAAATGGCTTCCGGTGGTTAAAGGTATTGTGTTCGTAACCGGTTCAATTACAGCTTCAACAATCGGTCAAAAAATCGGCAAAAAAGTTGCTCAATACTGGGACAAACCTCTTGTAAAAACAGAGCAAAAAGAAAATATTCAAAATAATTCACAAAAAGCTTATACTCCTATAAATATCAAGGCTTAATATTTATTTGCGGGAATATTTTTATCGGGTTATAATCATAAAAAAGAGGGACAAGATTATGACAACGATTAAAATAACAAAAATGCAAGGCTGCGGAAATGATTTCGTAGTTCTAGATTATGCCGAATATGAAAAATCAGGACTTTCAATGCCGGATTTAGCTGTTAAACTTTGCGACAGACATTTCGGAATCGGCGCAGACGGTATGATTATTCCTGACACCAAGCCTAATAACGAAACAGATATTGCCTGGTATTTTTACAACTCTGACGGCACAACCGCTCAAATGTGCGGAAACGGAATGAGATGTTTTGCAAAATACGTTTATGACAAAAAACTTGTTAATAAAAACCACTTCAGTGTAAAAACTTTAGCAGGAATCATTAAACCTGAAATCCGGGAAGACGGAACCGTAAAAGTTAATATGGGCAAACCAATTTTAGAAGATAAAAAAATTCCGTTCAAAGGAGAAAAGAAAGTTCAAATAAAAGACAAAGAATTTGAAATAACACCGGTTTCTATGGGAAACCCGCACTGTATAATATTCACACAAGAAGACCCAATGAAACTTGCGCAAAACTACGGACCGGATATGGAAGTTCACCCGTATTTCCCTGAAAAAACTAATACAGAATTTGTAAAAGTAATTTCAAGAAACGAAATAGATATGAGAGTTTACGAACGCGGCTGCGGCATAACTTTAGCCTGCGGTACAGGGGCTTGTGCAAGTGTTGTGGCATGTGTTTTAAATAACTTAACAGAACAAAAAGTAAAAGTTAACCTGCTTGGCGGGTCTGTATGCGTTGACTGGAGAGGGAATACAGAAAACCTAGATTCTGACATATATTTAATCGGACCGGCAGAATACAGTTTCTGCGCTGAGTACATGTTGTAAAAATTTGTGTTTTCATGGTAATATTTATTCATACACTGGAGAAATAGTAAAAGGAGAAATATTACAATGAAAAATTATGAATTAATGACTATATTCAAACCAAACTTAGATGCAGAAGAAGTTGAAAAAGTTATCGAAAAAATCAACTCTATTATTACAGAATTCGGCGGCAGCGTTGTTTCTACGGACAAAAGTGGCAGAAAAAAATTAGCTTATGAAATCCAAAACTTCAGAGATGGTTTCTTTGCTACAACTATTTTAGCTTTACCTGCTGAAAAAGTTGCTGAATTTAAAAGACAATTAAGATTAAACGACAGCATTTTAAGAACAATGTTTATGGAAGTTTCTGCTAAAGCTTCTGTTTAGTTTTAATACATAGTAAAAAGGATTATCAAAAAATGACAATAGCAAAAGCGGTAGTAACCGGCATAGTTTACAAAACTCCCAAAACAGGTTTCACACAAAATAACGTGGCTGTTTCATCGTTCGTAATGAATATCGGCACACAAGATGAAATTCTTATCAGAGTTATTTCAAAAAGACAGTCTTTAGAAGAAGTAGTTTCTTCACTTTCTAAAAACCAAAAGGTTTTAGTTGAAGGCAGACTGCAAAACGGAATCAGCAAAATGGATGACGGTACAGAAAAGAAAGTCTTTGAAATCGAAGCTGCAGCTATTGAACTTATGGGCGGAAGCTCATCTTCAGCGGGTTCATCTGACGATGGTGATATCCTGACATTTGGAGATATGGAATCTTCACCGGAAGCCAACACTGATGTGCTGATGGACGATGAAGAAGTTCCGTTTTAGCGAATTTTGCGCAGGGTGACGCGAAGCAAACCCGTAAGGTGCGAGGGTTAAAGTGAATGGCAGCGATAGCGAAATGAACGCTTAAACCGAGCACAGCAAAATTCAAGACAGCGAATTTTGCGCAGGGTAATGCGAAGCAAACCCGTAAATAAAAAAATAATGTACAATAAAAATAAGGCTAGAAAGGCAAATTAGAAAAATGGCAAGACAAGAAGATAAGAAAAAACGTAAAAATTGCAGTCTTTGTGCTGACAAAATTGAATCTATCGACTACAAAGACGCTGCAAAACTCCGCAAGTTCATCACTGAGCGC
>URYF01000011.1 GCA_900551965.1 uncultured bacterium | reverse complement strand
CCCCCCCCCCGCAATACACTATTTCTCGGAGATATTGAAATTTTAGTATTATATTTCAGTAAACCTTTTTTGCGCTCAAGATCTTTCTTCGACATATGATGCCCTCCATTTTATACCATGTATAATTCAATTATATGATTATGTGTGCCAATATTGCTCATGCATTTGGTGGAGATTTATATTTTGCTGTTCTATCACCCTGAATTTGTTCTTGGTCTGGTTTTCAGATTCTGAAACAAGTTCAGAATGACATATTTGTTTGCGTTCTCCCTCGCCAGCTTGCGGGAGAGGAGTGCGGTGAGACACCCATTTGTTATGACATATTTTTGCTATATTCACTTTTTACCCTGTTTAAGGTATAATTATGTCAGAGAGTTTAACATATTTTGAAAGGTTATTTTAAATGAACAAAAGTCAATCAATGGGTATGTATGTAATTTTAGCTATTGTTGTACTGGTCTTTATTTCAACAATATTTATGACCGGACCTTCTACAAGCACCACAGAAATCTCATACACTAATTTTCTTCAAAGATTAGAACAAAAAGAATTTTCTAAAATTGAAAAATATGACGATATGATTATCGCAGTGCCAAAAGACCAGCCTGCTCAGCAAAAAGCGGTTAAGGAAGGTGAAAAAGAAAAAAATACGGTTTCCCCTTTCCTATCTCCTGAGAATAAAAATGTTCAGGCTCCGCTTCAACAGTACAGGGTTCAAATATCCGTTCGCGACGAAGATTTAATGAACAAGCTTAACCAATCAGGTGCTGATATTACAGTAAAAAAAGCCCCTGAAACTAACCAGCTTGCAGGAAATATCGGAACTTTTATAATTATCCTGTTTGCAGTAATCTCACTTGGTTTGATGATTAAAGCAATACAAGCCGGCGGCTCTCAAGCTATGTCTTTCGGTAAAAGTAAAGCTAAAATGCTGCTTGATTCTAAAGTTAAAACAACATTTAATGACGTTGCAGGAATTGACGAAGAGAAAAAAGAACTTGAAGAAATCGTTGATTTCCTTAAAAATGGTGAAAAGTATATGAAACTTGGCGCAAAAATTCCAAAAGGTGTTTTATTGGTTGGACCTCCCGGAACAGGTAAAACTCTTATGGCAAAAGCTGTTGCAGGCGAAGCTAGTGTGCCGTTTTTCTCAATTTCAGGTTCTGATTTTGTTGAAATGTTTGTCGGTGTAGGTGCAAGCCGTGTTAGAGATTTATTTGAACAAGCTAAAAAGCATCAGCCTTGTATTATATTTATTGACGAAATTGATGCTGTTGGACGTCAGCGTGGCGCAGGTCTAGGCGGCGGACACGACGAAAGAGAACAAACCCTTAACCAATTACTTGTTGAAATGGACGGGTTTGATGTTAACACAAATATAATCGTTATCGCAGCAACCAACAGACCTGACATTCTTGATAATGCATTATTAAGACCGGGCAGATTTGACAGACAAATCTATATCAACGCTCCTGATGTTAAAGGCAGAGAACAGATTTTAGAAGTTCACGCTAAAAATAAAAAGCTTGATAAAGATGTCGATTTGAAGGTTCTTGCAAAAAGAACTCCAGGGTTTACCGGCGCAGATTTGCAGAACTTATTAAATGAATCTGCACTTCTTGCTGCACGCAACAACGAATCTAAAATATCAATGAACGATATAGACAGATCAATTGACCGTGTAATCGCAGGGGTTGAAAAACGCAGCAAGGTCTTAACCGATGCGGATAAAGAATTAACATCTTACCACGAAGTAGGTCACGCTCTTATTGATAAGTTATTACCTGATGCAAATGAACTGCATAAAGTGTCAATAATTCCGCGCGGAATGGCTCTGGGCTTGACCTGGACTAGACCGAAAGATGAAAATGTTCACGTAAGCAAAGCTAAACTTTTGGCAAAGATTGCCGTATCACTTGGCGGACGCGCCGCTGAAGAAATCGTTTACGGCAAAGATAACGTAAGCACCGGCGCATCTCAAGATCTTATCAATGTAACAGATATAGCACGTAAAATGGTAACAGCTTGGGGTATGTCTGATAAATTAGGCACAATGGCATACGGTAAAAACCAGCAAAACGTATTTATGGGCAGAGATTTCGGGCACCAAAGAGATTACTCTGAACAAGTTGCCTATGAAATCGATCAGGAAATCAAACGTATCGTTGATGAAAGATATGAACTTACTAAACGCCTGTTAAACGAAAACAGAGATATGCTGGAACGTATCTCTAAAGAACTTTTAGACAAAGAAACTATTGATGATAAAGAGTTTGAACAAATTATGGAAACAGTGAAGAGTGAAAGAGCTTAATATTAAAAATTCAAAACTTTTTGCATTATTAATAAACATCAATAATCCGAAGGAAAATTCTGAAATTTCAAATCCTTCGGATTTGATTAAAAGTGCGCAAAATACAGACTGTGATATTATCGCATTGATTTTCAATATAAAATCACAGGCTGAAATCAATAATACAGTATCATTATTAAAAGATATACTGCCCGAAATCTCAAAACCCTTGATGATATACGGCACAGGCGACGATGAATTAGACAAAATACTGCTGCCGGAATTGATTAAAAACTTAGACAGAGAAAATTGTATAATTTCAAGTGCAAATGAAAAAACATACAAAAATATTGTGCCTGAGATAATTAAAGGTGGGCATTACCTGGTTTTAAAAAGCCCGATTGATATAAATTTAGCAAAAGAGTTAAATATTTTATCGGCTGATATGGGGTTAAACCTTGATAAAATTATTATGAACACTGATATTGGCGGGCTCGGATACGGTTATGAATACGGGTTCAGCATATTGGAAAAAGTAAAACTTGAAGGTAAAAATGACGAATATTTAAACCTTCCGATAATTTCAGATGCCGCACTTGAATCTTTAAAAACAAAAGAAGCTAAATCTGATGAGTTTTCAAAAAGCTGGGGAGAGCGCTCTTCTCGCGCACAAATGATAGAACTATCAGCAGCAGCCGGAGTTATAGCAGCAGGAGCCGATATTATAACAATAACTTTCCCTGAAAATATTAAAATATTGAAAGGACTTATTTAACTATGGAAATGACAGGACTTCAAATTTTCAAATATCTTCCGGGTGCAAAAAAAGAAGAACACGCTAACTGTAAAGAATGTGGCTGCCCGACTTGTATGGCTTTTGCTCTAAAACTCGCAAAGCAAAACACGAAAATTGAAAACTGCCCATACGTTAAATCCGAACTAAAAGATTTATATGCCCACAGTATAAAACACCCGCAAAAAACTGTTCAAATAAAAGATTTAAAAATCGGCGGAGAAAATGTTTTATACAGGCACGAAAAAACCTTCATAAACCGTACAGTGCTGGCTGTGTTAGTCGATTGCTGCAGGGCTGATTATCTTCAAAAAATACAACAAATCTGTAATTTTGAAATAAAAGGTGTCAATGAAAATTTAAAAGTCGATCTGATTATTTTGAAAAATTATAATAACCAACCGATTGAGAATTTGACACTCAATTCAATTACCTTTGAAGAATTTGAGAAACTGGAAATTACAAAAATCACTGATTCAGATTTTCATACGGTTAAAGAAAAACTTATCTCAACCCGTCAAAAAGCAATTTTAGAAAAAGATGATAAATATTCTGATCCGGTTTGCGTGTGTATAAATTCAAAAGATACATACACAACAACCGCTCTGGCAAGTTATTATATTTGCAAATATGCCAATATGATTGTATTTGAGCGATTTGATGAAGCTATGTTTTCTACCATTTTAAGGCTGCGCGGGAATATCTTCACAGACCCTCAAAAGCCGCTGCAGGTTGAGTCTAACCTTTATCAATTTAACAATCCGGATAAAAATTCGATAGTATTTTTAACAACAAACTTTGCACTGACATTTTTTGCAGTAACAAACGAGCTGGAAAGCCTTGATACCCCGTCATACCTGATAGTTATTCCTGCTGATGGCATGAGCGTTTTAACAGCCTGGTCTGCTGAAAAATTCACTGCAAATGTAGTATCTAAAACACTTAAAACTCTTCAAATACGAGAAAAATTAAACACCAGAAATATCATTATCCCGGGACTTTTGGCACATATTAAAGATGAACTTCAAGAAGCTGTTCCTGATTTTAACTTTATAGTCGGAACGCATGAAGCATCTGCAATACGTGAATTTGTAAAAAATTTATAATAAATTAAAGCAATTCATGAATAATTATAACAACGGTTTCACCAGGCAGCATATTCAACTGCACCTTTCCGTTTTTAGCCTCAGGCATTGTTGAAATTTTTATAGGCAGAAGATTCTGTTTCTTTGGCTTATATTTAGGAACCTTAACCGAAACTTTTACAGAATTTTCAAAATCCAAATTTCCAATTGTTATAACTTTTTTTATATTATTTGAAAACATATAAGCAAAAACTTTTTGATTATTGGTTTTTAGCGGTGTAAACGTTCCTTCATTCAACACTGATAGAACACTTTTTTTCACGTTATTACCAAGAAGAAAGTCATTTCTTAATTGAACATTATCCCCGCCTGGTTTTCTTGAAAAATTAAATATATCAATTTTGCCTCTATGTGTGAAATACAAATCATCATCAGTGTTTGTAGCATCCGCAAGCTTGTTGCCTCTTTTATACAGATAATCATCACCTGTCTGGAACCCGTCGACAAAATATGAATTAAGCGGCAAAGTTGCACTGAGCCAAATCATCATATCGCTTAATTGCTCACCTTTTAACAATATAGGGCTGACTTCATCATGAGTCGTAAAACTACCGATTACACTTTTTTTGTCTTTAAACTTTTTGGTTTCTCCAAATGTTTGATTGAACTGATTATATAATTCTTTTGAAGTTTTCCAATCTTTTAAATTAAAAAACGAGCCGTAATATCCGTCAAAGCCGGCTTCTAAAAGTTTGTTATACGGAGTAAATACAGCCTGTGGTGAAATAGCATCATGCCAAGCTTCAGACGATTCTGCAAGCCACAAAAATTCAGGATCTTTTTCTCTTGAATAATCTATTAATTCTTTCCAGAAAATTGCGGTTTTAGAATGTGCAACATCAGCCCTTATACCATCAACACCAAGATTCATAACATATTTAACAAAATCTTTATAAAGGCTATAGACATTTGAATCAATTTTACCTTCAGTACCGACAGAAAGAAGCCTTACATCAGTCCAATCAGCAGGAACAACAGGTTCTCCGGACGGAGAAGATACAAACAAATCCGGACGCTGTAAGTACAAATCATAAGACCCGCATGCCGGAACATCCATAATTATACGTATTCCTCGCTTATGCGCTTCATCAATGAATAATTTTGCCTGCTCATCTAATGTCAATTTAGAATTTTTATCTTTTAAATCTTCATTAATCGAATCAAACCCGGCGGCAGAATACAAACTCCCCGCAGTTCCCAATGCCTTTAATTTACCGGTTGGGGTGACAGGTAAAACATGCAAGGTATTTACCCCGAGATTTTTTAATTCATCAAGCCTTTCAACAGCGTTGATAAAGGTTCCGCGCTCTTCTCCCAGATTTTCTTCAATGAAACCGTCGCCATTTAAATCTTTCGCGTTAAAAGATCTTATATTAATCTCCATTATAACAGTATCGTTATTTAAAAATTTAGTCCGTAAATCATTCTGCCAGTTATCTTCTATAGAAAAAGCATTTAAACCTGAACTAAATAAAAATATAGCTGCTAAAAATAAACTTCTTGCTAACTTCATATACCCCCGCCCGTTATTGTTCAACAGGAAGCAATAATTCCTGGTCAATATTTAATCTATCCAAAGTTTTTAAATTATTAGCCTTTATTATACGCTCAGCCCTCTCAGGAGTATAAGATCCGTAATGTTTTTTTATAATACTTTCACCTGTATCGCCATCTTTAACAATATACTTTGCAGCGTTAGATGAATCTACACTTGCAGAAGTTTCAGCAGTCTGCTCTTCCTGCACATTATTAACAGAAGCATCAACAACAGGGGCTGCAGTATCATCTTCACCAGGTACGGAAACTTTATTATTAACTTCTTCCTGGGCATTATCAGCCTGCTGTTCAAGTGTTTGCTCCGGTGTTTTTTTATGAGATGAGAAAATACTTTCAATTCCAAACAAACTTGATTTTTGAGGATTTTGAGCACCATGACGTGCAGCTATAGCATTTAATCCGGCAATTGCAATCACAGTTGTTATCACACCGATTACAAATCCTAAAAGGATATATGCAGTCGGCGAATTTGTATTGAACTGAGTTGTTTTAAAATTCTGCCACAATAAATCAATTTCTTGAGATTTGTTACTAACAGTACTATTTTTTTCTTCAAAAATCTCGTCAGGTCTTACATATTCACCCAAAGAGCCTTCTGCTTCCTGTTCTTTTGCCAAATTTTCTATAACTTCCATTGATTCTCTTGATAAAGTAGATCTTCTTATTGTCGAACTTTTCATAACGTCCTGCCTCGCCCCCATATTGTTTAGTAATAACATACTATCACAAAAACAGCATTGTTCAAGGATTTGTAACAATATTGTTTGAAAAGTTCATGAAAAAAGTGCCGATAACCAAAAGATTAACGACACTTTCATAAAACTTTTTATAAGTAAGAATAATTACTTAACAAGTTCTTTGAATTTTTTACCAGCTGAGAAAGCAGGAACTGTTTTAGCAGCGATTTTCAAAGCTGCACCGGTTTGAGGGTTTCTACCAGTTCTAGCTGCTCTTTTGCGAGCTTCAAAAGTACCAAAGCCAACTAATGTAACTTTTTTGCCTTTAGAAACTGTTTTTTGAATAGTTTCTAAAGTTGCTGATAAGATGTCAGCAGTTGCTTTTTGAGAAACTTTTGCTTTTTTAGACACTTCTTTTACTAATTCTTCTTTGTTCATTACGAACCTCCTTCTTCCTTGAACCTGCGAAGCAGTAACCATTTTCCGCAGTATGTGTGTAATCGACAAATTTATTATAACATTTTTTTTAAGACTGTCAAGGGTTTTCACGATTGTTTTTCTAAAAAATCCCGATTTTAGTAGATATACCCAGATATATAACTAGCAAAACCCTCTAATAATAAGCTTTATGGCTCATTGTTTAACTTTGCAAATTTTATATCCTGATAAAAATATTGTAAAATTTGATACGCATTATAGCCTTCTTTTGCGAGATTATTGGCACCATGCTGAGACATGCCGACACCATGCCCGTTCTTTTTCACATTTTCATCAAATGAAGGAACAGAATGAAGATATGGTGCATACCCGCCCCAAACTGAATTTGAAGTCATTCCGCCCGCTGAAGCTGAATAATATGCAGGGATAATCTTCATATCATAAGTTAAAACAAGCCCGTGAGTTTCATCTACAGCCTTATTTGTAATATTTGTTTCTGATGAAGCTCCGCCGTAAGCCTGATCTTCGGTATTATCTTTTAAGTCATAACCCCACTTTGCCTGCTTGCCTAAATTTGCAAGAGCAAAACTTCTTGCAGCAATTGCTTGAGCCTTCAAAGCTTCATACTCCCAACTTGGAGGCATTTCAGAAGGTACGACCCCTTTAAGGTAATTTTCAAGATCAATATCATTAATAACAGTAAGCTTGTCGTTTACATTTTTTACAATAAGCTTGCCATGATACCATTTACCTTTTGTACTGACATAACCGTCTTTATCCGTCCTTAAAACAATTGAATCTGTTCCCAGAGAATAAAAATGACCGCCACTTTTTACAGCAATTTCATTTTTATAAGGAACAAGCATATAACCTTTCATAGCATCAGAAGTACAAACGGTTTTATTTGTATGAACATCAATCATACGCCCGTTTACATTTGTACCTATTCCGGCTTCGTCGACTTGTGTCAGCAAACCTATCTTTATCGCATAAGTAGGGTTCGCTATAATTAAATTTACAACCAATATTGTTAATGTTATTAAAATCTTTTTCATAAAATCCATTTTATCACTACTCTGTCCTGTAATGTAATAAACCAAACGAATGATTTTTACTGTTTTTGGTAAATTCTTGTATAATTCCAGTAACTTCTGAAAACTTTTTCGACATAATTACGAGTTTCATCATACGGAATTTGCTCAACAAATTCATCAGTATCGTTGTATAAAAGAGTACTTTTCCAGCGCGTAACCGAGCCTATTCCGCCATTATAAGCCGCAATAGCCGAAACATCCTTTCCATTAAGCATTCCTTTTATTGTTGAATAATACAAATTACCAAGGCGGATATTTAACTCCGGATTAAACAGATAACTTGTATTAAACGATATACCGTGCTTCTGTCCGATATCATGAGCCGTTGCAGGCATCAACTGCATAAGTCCGATTGCCCCGACACCGCTTTGCGCCTCCGGATTAAACGAACTCTCTTCTCTTATTACAGCCATCATCAACGCATCATTATTATTATACTGCTTTGAATATTTTTGAACCTGTTTGTAATAATTCTGCGGATATACCAAGCGCCATCTTAAATCAGACTTAACAGGCTTTATCTGCAATTTATCCATCGCATCTCGTGCAATAATCATAGAAGATGCATAATTACCTTTTTGGTATTCAACCCAGCTTGCAATAAAATCATCCTCTGTATATTTTAAAATCATATCGTAATCCTGAACATTCATCAGAGTATATAAAATATCATCTTTTGCAGGATACTTATACGGATATTCTACAGGTTTATAATTCAATTCAGTATTTATAACAGAAGCTTTTACACCCTTCATTATCCAATAAGCGCGATACGCGTAATATGAATCAGGATAATTATTGATAAGCCTTTGATAATAAGTAGATGCAGCCACAGAATTATTATACTGCTGCTCAATCTTTCCGGCCCAGAATAAAACCTGCGGAGCATATTCAGAGCTTGGATACTTAGATAAAAACTCTTTTGAAAGTTCTCTGCATTTAGCGTAATTCTTATTCTTTATACCCGCCAAAAACACCTGCAGCATTGCATATTCGGAATACTTACCACCCGGGAAATTCAAATATAGATCTTTATAACACGCAAATTTATCTTTCGGAGCAACATAAGAACATTTCAAATTCCAGATATAATCCTTCTTTTTACCCTTTGCTACAGATAAAAGCTTTGTTGTGTATTTTAATTTGTCGGCAGGATCAAACAGCCTTAAATAATCATCTACAGCACGGTTATAATCATCAACCTCAACATTATCCGCGTATTTTGCAACCCCAAGTTCTGTTAAACTTTTAGTTTTATTATAATCATGAAGCGCATAAGAATTTGATGCACTCAATGCCCAAATATTTTCAGGCACAGCCTTTGGAATAAACGATGCCGCCTCTTTATACTGCCCTCCAAGGTAATATGCTCTTACAAGCAATACAACATCTTCAGATTTTATATTAAGATTAAATTTTTTCCAGGTATTTGCAACATTAACAGCCAGCCTGCCGTCAGGTACAGTTTCAAGATAATGTCTGAAAGATTTTTCAACCTTTGCAACTTTTGCTCTTGAAAATATTTTATTTGAATACCTGATTTTTGATGCTGCAACTCTTGCTATATAATAATCAGCAGCAATTTTATAATCTTCATCAATTTTTGATTTAGAAACTGACTTAAAATATCTCAAAGCTAAAGATGGATTATCATCAATAACAAGCTGTCCGGCTTGATATTTTGCCTCAGGACTCAATTTATTTTTAGGATAGTTATTAAATAGCTGCTGATATCTTTTCAACTCAGACTGCTTATCACCAAGAGCCCTTGCACAAAGCGCTTGACGGTATATTGCAACAGGTTTTAGGGAAGAAGTATAACTTATGCGCGAAAATAAATAATAAGAATTTGAATAGTTCCCGTTGTTATAATCCCTTAGAGCCTGTTTATATATCTTTACGGTTTTTCCCTGCGGCTGATAGATTTTAGCAAAATAAAATCCCAAAATCAAACAGAATATAAAAACCGCTATTTTTGTAACATTTTTGTCTTTACTATTTAACACGTGCATGATTACCCAGTTTAACAAATTATTTGCAAAAGTAAAAATTTTTATAAAATATTTACATAAACTTTAATCTGAAAGTTTATATTTTATAATAAGGAAAACGGGGGATAAAATATGCCAAATTGGGAAAAAGGATTAATCGCACTTGCAATAAATATAGTACTTGTTATTGTGCTATTCAAAATAATGGATATTGTAGATAAAAAAATCAGAGCAAAAATCCAATCACAGGAAACAGATTCTCCTCTGTTAAGATTTATGCCGATAATAATGAAGCTGTTAAAAGCCATAGTTTTATTTATTGCAGCTACAGGACTTTTGCAAAGTCAGGGATATTCAATTTCTTCAATACTAGCAGGTTTTGGTATCGGCGGTATTGCTGTAGGTATGGCGGCAAAAGATGCCCTTGCAAACATCTTTGGAAGTATTGAAATCTTATCAGACCATGTTTACAAAGTCGGAGACTATGTGAAGGTTGACGGAATAGAGGGTTATGTTGAAGATATAAATATCCGCTCTACAAAAATCAGAGACCTTGATAATTTCTTAATAAGTGTCCCTAATAATATGGCAGCAAATGCCGTAATCACAAATGTTTCTCAAGCTAAGAAAAGATTTATTAACGCAACTTTCGGAATCACTTATTCTACAAACAATGATAATATAAAAATTGCGCAGGAAATTTTAAAAGATGTTGCCGTTTCACATAAAGAAATCCATAAAGAATTTACTGTCGCAATCCATGATCTTGGTGAAAGTTCAATAAATATAAGATTTAGAGGGTATGTAAAATCCGGCTCTTATGATAAATTCTTAAAAGTAAGAGGTGAATTTATCGGAGAAGTTATTGAAAAATACAGAGCCGCAGGAATTGATTTCGCCTTCCCGTCACAATCTGTTTATATAGAAAGCGGTAATATTAAAGTTGAAAATTAAGATTATAGCACTTGGAAAAATTAAAGAAAAATTTTTAAAAGACGGCATAGATGAATTTATGAAAAGACTTACACCTTATGCTGCCGTATCTATATTAGAGCTTAATCCAATTGAAATAAAAGATGGAAACCTTACAAATAAAATCCTGCTTGAAGAAGGTGAAAAAATACTATCCAACATAAAACCGCTTGATTATGTTATAACACTTGAAATAGGCGGAAAGCAGTTTTCAAGTGAGGATTTTGCCGCAAAAATCGAAGAACTTACAAACAGCGGGACTGCTGAAATTGTCTTCATAATAGGTTCATCTTGCGGAATCGGAGAAAACGTTTCTAAACGGGCTGACTTAAAAATGAGTATGTCAAAAATGACTTTTCTGCATCAATTTGCAAGACTGATTTTAGTTGAGCAAATTTATCGCGCATTTAAAATAATTAAAGGCGAAAAATACCACAAATAAACATTTATATCCACCAGTTTTGGATACAAATTTTAATCTTGAAAAACACATTTGAGATGATATAATACCCACAGAAGAGATTATATTAAGAAAGAGAGTTTTATATGGGTAAATATGAATTTAATTTGTCGTTAAAAGAACTTGAAAAAAGAACACATAAAGATTATTTAGTAACTAAAAAATTCCTGAAAGCTGATGCTCCGGAATATTTAAATTTAGCAGAAGGGGATAAGATTGCACTCAGGCACCTTGTTAAAGCAGCAGCTATCTTAGAAAAAATTAATATGCAGATAGACTGCAAACACAACCTTGCTGTTAAAGAATTTTTGGAAGAAGAATCTAAAAAAGGAAACAAGCAGGCTCAGTTAACCAAAATTCTTTTTGATGCACAAAAAGGGGTTAATGCAATCGATACAATGTCAAACCCGATTAGACTTATCAAAGGAATTGAAGAAAAGCCGGGTAAAGGGGTTTACCCTGAAGACTTGTCAAAAGAAGAGTTTCATAATGTCCTTGTCAGAATGCTTAAAGATGGGAAAATTGAAGAAGTAAAAAGTATTCTAAATCAGCGTTCCATTGTAGTAAGAGCGGCTGAAGATTTAACCGGAATTGATTACATTGATTATTTCACTGAAGATTTTGCAAAAATGGCTGACGAATTGGATATTGCCGCAAAAACTTCAACAAATGAAGACTTCAACGAGTATCTGAGATTACAAGCAAAAGCACTGAGAACAGCAGACCCTATGCTTGATGCTTATGCTGATAAAAAATGGGCAACCCTGCAAGATACCCCGCTTGAATTTACAATCACACGCGAAAACTACGAAGATGAAATGACAGGCACAATTGTCGAAAATGAAGAACTTTCACAATTATTAAAAGAACACGAAATTTCTCCGATACCTAAAGATTTTTTAGGCGGTAGAGTCGGAATTATCAATAAAAAAGGTACTGAAGATTTAATGGCAATAAAAAAATTCCTGCCAACTCTTGCCAAAAATATGCCGTATAGTGACGAATACGAACAAACAATCTCTTCAAACGATGATGCACAGCAAACAATGGTTGACGTTGATATGGTAATGGCATCAGGCGATGTCGGGGAATACAGAGGCGGAATTACTTTAGCTGAAAATCTTCCGAATTCGGATAAACTATCACTGACAATAGGCGGCGGCAGACGTAATGTTTATCATAGACAAATTCGATTCATCTCTGATAAGAAAAAATTACAAGAAAGACTTGATGCAATTTTAGATAAATCACAGCATAAATATTATCTTGATGAAGCTGATCACTGGTTCACAATCGGGCATGAAAACGCTCACTCGCTCGGACCAAAAGACAGCAGCGAAAGCTTAGGAAAATACAGAAATATTATTGAAGAAAACAAAGCAGATATGGGAGCTTTGGCATTTGTTGATTTGCTGACAGAACTTGGTATGTACACTCCGGAACAAAGATTACAAATAATTGTCACAACAATTGCTGATAATTTCTTAAAATCAAAACCAACAATGTCGCAAGCTCACAGAGTAAGAACAGTTATGCAAAATAAATATTTTGCACAGCGCGGCGGCTACGAGATTACAAAAGACGGTAAAATCCTTGTAAATATAGATAAAGCCGTTCCGATAGCAAAAGAAATGCTTGCTGAAATTATCCGAATCCAAATCGACGGAGATTTTAATAAAGCCGAAAAATACGTACAGGATAATTTTATCTGGACTGATAATATGGAACTTATCGCTAAAAAACTCCAAAAGGTATCAAAAGCCCTAAACGGAACACTTGAAACCGAATTAGCTGATAAATTATTGAACGGATAAATATCAACAGGCAATTTTCTAATATAAAAATACTTTATATATAATATAGAGGATTTTATAAGGGGAAAATTATGCCGGATATTAATACAAAAATTTCAGCATCATCATTTCAACAATGTGACGGAACAAATTTTTCAACAGTTGGAGTTGATAACAGCGTAAAAGTAGGTAAAGGCAGCCTTGGAACTTATACCGGTATTGGTTTGACGTTTAACGGTAAGCCTTCAAGTGCTGTTGTTGACCTAAAAGGTTCTATGCCATACGGAGATAGCCCTGTATCAGGCGGATTTAGAGTCAGAAATAATTTAAACGAAAACTCGCAAACTGTTCAATTCAGATTACAACCTTGTACAGTAACAGTTCCTGTTGCGGAAAAAACAAATATTTATGCAACCCCTTACGTTGCTACCAAAGTTAACTATAAAACAGGCGATAACAAAACCGATGTAGGAATTTTTGGCGGAGTCAGCCAAAAAATCGGCAATAACACAAGCGTTTTTGTTGAAGGTCAGCTATATGATGTAACTAAAGTAAACGCAGGAACTACAAGCGTTAACGTAGGAGTTTCAATAACTATTTAACTTCCGACTGATAAGCCCATGCAGAATGATTATGGATACTTTCAAAAGCCTCACAATCAACTTCAAAGGATTTTATAACAGAATGTTGACGAAGCTTTACAACGACCTCTCTTAACACATCTTCTACAAATCTCGGGTTTTCCCATGCCTTCTCGGTTACAAACTTTTCATCCTGACGTTTTAACAGAGGGTAAACAGGACAAGATGCACAAGATTCAATAAGTTCAATCAAATCTTCAAGCCAGACATGCTCAGTTTCATCATAAGAAACCTTAACCGATATTATAGCTCTTTGGTTATGCGCACCATACTCAGATATTTCTTTTGAACAAGGACAAAGCGTTGTAACAGGAACCTTTACTCCTAGAATAAACTTATAATCTTCACCATCCATAATCCCTTCAAAAGAGCAATCATAACACATAGGAGCTGATAAATTTGTTACAGGTGACTTTTTATTAACAAAATATTTGAAATTAAATTCCAACTCCCCGCTTTTAGCATGAAGTCTTTTGATAATTTTTTCCACACAGCCTTTTATATCAACACCCAAAAGATTTTTCGTACGCCATTCATCTAACACTTCAACAAAGCGGCTCATGTGAGTACCTTTGTAGTTTCTCGGCAAAGATACACAGACTCTTGCCTGACCATATACCACTTTATCTGATGCATTCTTGCGTTGGATTATAAGCGGAAGTTCAACATGCTTAATCCCGACTTTTTGAATATCAACATTTCTTGTATCTTGAGTATTTTGTACATCTTTCATTTATTTATTCTCCAAAGCGGCTTTTGCCAGCTTCCACAACGCGTCAAACTCATCAAATGAATAATCGGTTAATGGTTTTACCGACAATTCTTCCATCTTTCGAAAACGCATTTCAAACTTTTTGTTAGCTTTTAAAAGAGCCTGCTCTGCATCAATTTTATTCCATCTGGCAAGATTTACTGCCGCAAATAAAATATCACCGAACTCTTCTTCCATATGCGCAGCATCACCTTCGACTTTAGCCTGTTTAAATTCTTCAACTTCAGAATAAAAACATTCATATAAAGATTCCTCATTCGGCCATTCAAAACCGGTTTTAACAGCTTTTTTAGAAATCTTTTGAGCGGAAATAAGTGCCGCCTGTGCTCTTGAAATCCCATCCATTGCAGATTTACGTTCTGTTTTTTCTTCCGCTTTTAATTTATCCCATGCGATTTTAACATCATCAGCAGAATTTATCTGAGCATTTCCGAAAACATGCGGGTGACGGTGGATAAGCTTATCTTTTAGCTCTTTTGCAACATCTTCAATATCAAACACCCCTTCTTCTGAGGCAATTTGCGAATGCAAAAGGACCTGTAAAAGCACATCACCCAATTCTTCTCTTAAATGCGGCATATCATTATCATCAATCGCATCAACCGCTTCATAGGCTTCTTCAACCATATTCGGACGCAGCGAAGAATGTGTCTGCTCTCTATCCCAAGGGCAGCCGTCAGGTTCTCTTAGTTTCCTTATAACTGATATCAGTTCTTCCAAATTCTTATATTTCATATTCATATTTTAACACAAATCATTCAAAAGGTGGATTTATAAAATACATACTATGATAAACTAGGTACGTGAATAGATAAGAAAGAGGTTTAATATGACAGCAGTTGACAAAATTACCCAGTTAAGCCACCGTATCTTCAATACGAGCGTAACAGAAAAAACAGTGGCTAGAAATTCAAATCCTTTTGCAGCATCTAATTTTCAAAAAAACATTCTTAATGTGGATACATTTGAATCAAGCTCTGCAAAAGCAAAATTAAATTTAAGCGATAAAATTTCAGCAAGTTCAAAAAGAATTTATTCTACATTTGTTGGATCAATCAGCGATTTTGGTAACAAATTCCAAGAAGGTATTGAATCAATTATTTCTTTCGGTAACAGAATGAAAGACGGTATCGTTTCAACTTGGAATAAAATCCACGAACTAGGAAACAAAGAAGTATCTTTAGAAGGTGCTAAAAACGTATTAACCAGAGATATTACATCATTTTTCATAAATAGCCATGACAGAGAAATTTCTAAAATGGCAAAAATGGATCCTCATACAGAGGTTAAGCCAATGTTTATAGAAGCATTATCAGCATTAGAAGCTGATGTGGCAATGGTTGCATAGGAGGATTAGATGGATAATAATATGAAAAATAATAAAAACTTTAGCAAAGTTAGCAATATTATCGAATCGCTAACAGTTAACCCTAACCCGGAATCAGTATCTGTTTTGGCTGAAATCGGAACAAATTCATCTATTGATGATGTTAGAGAATTAACTTCCCGCGCTTTGGTTAAAAGAAATGAACACGAATCTTTATCTGTAGTTATTGCAAATAAAGGTAAAGGTATCAACGATATGTCAACTGTTGTTGCAATGAGTACAATTAATGAATTGTTATCATTGGAAAATAAAGAAGAAGCTATGAAAGTGTTGGAAAATACAATTTCTTCAGAAAGTTTTGATGAAGAAGTTAAAGAAAATGCGCGTTCAGTAAAAGCTTTAATGGCACTAAGCTAAGAATATAAATAACAAAATAATTTCATATAAAGAGGTTACTTAACAAAGTAACCTCTTTTCGATTAATAATATAATATCATTTTCCGGACAATAACAACTTAATAAGCTTTGCCAACAACAGAATTATGAGCGGCAAATTCAAAACTATCATCAAGCTTAGATAATTCTATTTTCTCACCATATCGCTTTTCAAGAGCAAGAGAAATCAAATAATCTGCAAAATGCGGATTTTTAGGAAGTAAAGAACCGTGCAGATAAGTTCCAAAAACATTCTTATACCTTGCACCTTCAAAGCCGTCTTTACCGTTATTGCCGTTCCCCACTGAAACAATCCCCAAAGGTTTTGTATCACCTTCCAGGTAAGTAAGTCCGCTGTGATTTTCAAACCCTACCAAAGTATTCGGCTCTAAAAAGTCAGATTTTACGGTAACATTACCGATAAAACGTTTTTTACCGGCAACAGTATAAGCATCCATCAAAGAAATGCCTGAAAGTTTATCCTTGTCATGCGGCTGATAATAATGCCCAAAAAGCTGATATCCACCGCAAATTCCAAGAAATACAGCCCCATCATCACGTTGAGCAATCAATTCAGATTTGTGTGAAAACAGCTCCTGCGCAACTTCTTCCTGCTGCTTATCCTGTCCTCCGCCAATAAAATACAAATCATGCTCTTTTATTGAATCCCCCGGATTAATTTCTTCGAACTCAACATTTATTCCGCGCCACCGGCAGCGTTTTTTCAGTGTGATAATATTACCTATATCCCCGTATAAATTCAAAAGTTTCGGGTACAAATGGGCAATAGATATTGATAAATTTTTCTCTTCCATAAAAATATTATAGCACGACAATATAATTTAGGAATCTGCAGAATAACGATACACTAAAAAAGCCCTGAATAAATCAGGACTTTTTTATCTTTATTATTATAAGACTAATCTCTTTTCTTTAATGTAGGGAAAGCGATTACATCACGAATAGACGGAGAGTTTGTCAACAACATTATAAGTCTGTCGATACCAAGTCCAAGCCCGCCCATCGGAGGTACGCCGTGTTCTAGAGCGCAGATATAATCTTCATCAATAGGCATCGCTTCATCATCACCGGCTGCCTTGGCTTCCATTTGAGCTTCAAATCTTGCTCTTTGATCGATTGGATCGGTTAATTCTGAGAATGCATTGCTGATTTCCCAGCCATTGACACGAGTTTCAAACCTTTCGGTTAATCTAGGGTTATCTCTGTGAACTTTTGCCAGCGGAGATATATCTCTAGGGTAATCATAAATATGAATAGGCTGAATCAATGAACCTTCGATTTTTTCTTCAAAGACTCTTTCTACAACCTGCCCCCAATTGTCACAATCATCAGCATCTATATGAACTGTTTTTGCAATCTTTCTTGCCTCTTCAACTGTTTCAATCTTATTAAAATCAATACCGGTAGCTTCTTCAACAGCGCCCAGCATAGTTTTTCTATCCCAAGGCGGAGTTAAATCAATTTCATTTTCACCATATTGAATTTTTGTTGTACCAAGAACTTCTTGAGCAACAAAAGCTACAAGATTTTCTGTTAATGTCATCATATCATTATAATCAACATAAGCCTGATACAATTCCATCATAGTAAATTCCGGGTTGTGACGGGTATCGATACCTTCGTTTCTAAAACTTCTGTTAATTTCAAAGATCTTTTCGCTAACTCCACCTACCATCAAACGTTTTAGGTAAAGTTCAGGTGCTATACGCAAAAACATATCCATATCTAATGTATTATGGTGAGTCACAAACGGTCTTGCGTTAGCTCCACCTGCTTGCGGGTGAAGCATAGGAGTTTCAACTTCCATAAATCCAAGTTTGATTAAGTATTCTCTAACTTTTTGAATAATCAAACTTCTTTTTTGGAAAGTCTTTTTAACATCTTCATTCACAATCATATCAACATATCTTTGACGATATTTTGTTTCAACATCAGTCAAACCGTGAAATTTTTCAGGAAGAGGAAGAAGTGATTTTGACAGAATTTCTAAAGATTTAGATTTGATTGTCAATTCTCCGCGCGGAGTTCTTCTAACTGAACCATAAAAACCAACGATATCACCAATATCAACTGATTTTAAAGTTTTTAAATCCTCTTCTGATAAATTTTCTTTATGTGAAAAGATTTGAATTTTACCTGAAGCATCAACAAGGTCAATAAACATGCCTGTATTTCTGTTAGCCATTACACGCCCTGCTACACGGTAATCATCTTCGGTTTCTTCACCTGCAGGAAGATCTTTATACTTATCCTGCAAATCCTGAGCCATAATATCTTTATCATATCCGTATGGATAAGGGTTTAAACCTCTTTCTCTCAAGTTATTCATCTTTTGGATTCTTACCTGACGAATTTGAGTTTGTGAAGAGTTTGATTCTTGTGTTTTTTCAATAGTCATACTTTTTCAATCCTTCTTTTTATACTGGTTCGCAATCAGATTGTAGCACAAAAATATCGTTTTTAAAAACGCTAACTATAAATTGACAGAGCGAATTTTTATGCTAAACTAAAATCATTAAACGGGCTTATAGCTCAGTCGGTAGAGCAGTTGACTCTTAATCAATTGGTCGAGGGTTCGAGTCCCTCTGAGCCCATTTTTTATAAGGATTGGTTTTTTAGTTTAAATTAAGAAGGGGTAAATATGGTTTGTACACTAGACAGAAGTAAAGTAAGCGTTATTAGAAAAGCTTTGAAAGTTCTTGGTAAAAAGAACTTTGTATTTATTATGCACAATGGAAGTTTTCCATCTGTTGAAGGTGAAAATACAGGGTTTGGAACAATAAATTCAACCGCAGGTAAAAATTTTATTGACTATGCTGCAGGTTTATTTGATGCAATCCAAATGGGACCTGCCGGCAAAACAAAATCTTCAGATTCTTCACCATACACCGGAACCATTTTTTCAAATAACCCTCTTTTTGTTGATCTAAAAGCTTTAACAACAGATAAATGGCACAAGATATTATCAGTTGAAACTTTCAACAGTATCGTTGAAAATAATCCAAATAAAGGTAAAAACAGAACAAGCTATTCTTATATTACAAAACAGCAGGCTCAAGCATTATCTGAGGCCTATGAAAATTTCATTATATTAAATGATAAAAAATTGAATGCCGAATTTGATGAATATAAAATTGAAAATGATTCATGGCTTGATAAAGATAGTTTATACGAAGCTTTATCTATTGAACACGGCACAGATTTTTGGCCGAACTGGAAAAGTAAAACCGATAAAAACTTATTCAATCCAAAATCTATAGAAGAAAAAATCGAATTTGGAAAACGTATTGCAGAGATTTCTAAAAAATACGCTAAAGCAATTGATGAATACAAATTGATTGAAGAAAATGATAAAATTGCAATATGTATTTCCGGTGGTAAAGATTCCATGCTACTGGCAAAATGTATGGAAGAATTACAAAAACACGGAAACGTTAAATTTGATCTTGTTTACTTATGTATGGATCCTGGTTATAGTACTAAAAATGTAGAAAAAATTAAACAAAACGCTATTTTATTAAATCTTCATCTAGATTTCTTTCATTCTAATATTTTTGATTATGTAAAAAAAATTGATGAATCTCCTTGCTATTTATGTGCTAGAATGAGAAGAGGATTTCTATATAGTGAGGCACAAAAAAGAGGATGCAATAAAATTGCTTTAGGTCATCATTTTGACGATGTAATTGAAACTGTATTAATGAGTATGTTTTATGGAGCAGAATATAAAACAATGATGCCTAAAGTAATAAGCAAAAACTATCATCAAATGGAATTAATTAGACCTCTTTATTTAGTCAAAGAGCAAAGCATTGTTGATTGGTGTAAGTATAATGAATTAGAATTTTTACAATGTGCATGTGATTTTACAAAAAACAACTTATATCAAGACTCTTCTAAAAGAAAAGAGATTAAACTACTCATATCTGACCTTAGAAAAAAATATAAAGACATTGATAAAAATATTTTTCATAGCTTTCATAATGTAAATTTAAATACAATTATTGGTTATCATACGGATTCAATTCAATATCATTTTTTAGATGATTATGATTTAAAAAAACAAAACCACTAATATTTTGAATGCGTTTTCACTTTATTGATTGTTTTGTTTGAAATATCTTTTATTTTTAGATATAATATATATAATTAAATAGTGAGGTTGCAAAATGGAAATTAAGAAAAAGAGTACTATTTTATTTCTTGGAGATTGCATTACAGGAGCAGATCGAGATTTAAATAATCCGAATGATTTAGGACATGGTTATGTTGAAAGAATCAATGATGCAATTAAAAATTATCGTATAAAGGTTGTGAATCGTGGTGTTGATGAAAATAGAACGATTAATTTGTTAGAACAATATGAAGAAAGTGTCCTAGCAATCAAACCCGATGTTGTCACTATATATATTGGTATGAATGATGTTTGGCATCACTATTCTAAAGGAATTGAAACTACCAATGAAGAATTTGAAAATAATTTTAGATCTCTTCTTGAAAAAATTAAAACTGATTTTAACGTTCCTATTATTATTATTGAACCATTCATTATTGATATTACACCAGAACTCACTAAAATGCGTGAAGAATTATGGCAAAAGGTTGATATTATTAGACGTTTAGCAAGAGAATATGCGCAAGAATATATTGCATTAGATGGTTCTTTTGCTAGTGCCTGCATTAAACATCAACCTACATTTTATTCAATTGATGGTGTTCATCCTACTGAAGAAGGTCATAAATTTATTGCTAGACGTTGGTTACGAAATATTATTATTGAAGATTAAAAAATAGTACAAACTAAATGCTTTAGGCAAATAGTTTGTACTATTTTAATTTAATGATTCTTTGTTCTTGTAATAAACCCCCAAGATATAAAAATTCCGATTATATCAAATAATATACTTTGTAATACGATAGTATAACATTGATTATTAGGATTACGGATATAACCTATTAAACTTTCGCCATTGGTATTGGCTAAAATGGCCAAAAAACATATCGTAGCTACAATTGTTGCCAAAAATGATGATATAGCAACGCATAAAGTAGTATACCATTTTAAAGGAGCCTTACCAAGTGTATAACCAAGATAAGCACAAATAGGAGATAGTGCATATAACACACCGATAAAATAATCCGCAAATATTAAAGCAAGAAAAGCTGGAATAAACCCAATAAATGCCCCTATTATTCCTCCTAATAGACTCATTTTCAATCTATTGGATTTCTCTTTTGTTGTTTTCAACTCTTCTTCTGCACAAGATTGGTGAGATAACACATATAGTTTTCTTATTACAACCCATTCCTTTTCTTCCTTTTCTTTATCATCATTACAAAATAGACACCTATTATAATCATCAATATTCTCTTTTTGTAATGCTTTCGTAAGAGTATTCATAAATTCTATAAAAAAGTCTTTTTTATTCTCATTTTCTTTAGGAAAATTAATGAGTGCTTGTAAAAGAAAAGCATTATGTTCTTCATTCATACTAACAACGGATTGTAATTCTTTTCTTATAGTTTTGATATTATCTAAAGTCATAACTTTATTAACTAATATAGATACTTGATAAGTAGGTATCTTTTTATTCGATAACAGATTTAAAGAGAAATGATATCCATTATTTACACCATAAATTGTTTTTTTCTCTATATGATATCCTAAAATATTGGCTAACTCTAATACTTGCTTTTCTTTCATACTTATGTTTTTCTCCTTTATCATAATTTTCGTATATTGTATCATATTATCATTCTTTTTTCTATAATTTTAATAAAAATTGTCAAATGACATCTTGTCATCTGACAGTTTTTATTAATTTGTAATTATTATATCTTCTTTTTTTGATTTTAACTTTTTTGGTTCTACTTGAATTTCTCCTGCTTTTGTTAAAGCTACTTTAGTTAAAACAGGTCCAAACAATTCATATATCAAAGTTGCACAAAGAACAATAGTCACAACTTGCTTAGCAATATTGGGGTTAATAACTGAAAATTTGCTTGAAACCATTTGAGCCATGCCAATAGCCACACCAGCTTGTGGCAACAGCGCAAAACCCAAATATTTTTTTACATTATTATCAGCATGAACAATTTTAGCACCCAAATAAGAACCAAAATACTTACCTATACTTCTTGAAATTAAATATACAATTCCAACAATACCAATTGAAGCAAGTAAGGTTATATCTAATTCTGCACTTGACAAAATAAAAAATAACATAAATAGCGGTGGTGTCCATTTTTCACATCCATCCATTATTCCTAAGGCACTTTGATTCAAATTACAAAAAGCAGCGCCAATCATCATACAAACTAATAATGATGATAAACTAAATGGAAAATTTTCAAATAATTCGCATAATCCTACACCTAGTAAAACCGCAGTAATCATTAAAATTAACCTATTGGCTCTCGATTTAAACCATTTCATTGATAATGCTAAAAGACTACCAATTGCAAAACCAATTAAAAGAGAACAAACTATTTCAGCAAGTGGATATACTAAAATATTCATAACTGTAATTTTATCACCAGTTGCAAATACTTTAGCAATCGCAAAAGAAACAGAAAAAAACATAAGACCAAACGCATCGTCTAAAGCAACCACAGGAAGTAAGGTATCTGTTACAATTCCTTTTGCTTTATATTGTCTTACAACCATTAAGGTTGCAGCAGGAGCCGTAGCAGTAGCAATTGCGCCTAACACAAGAGCTAAGGCAAGATTGCCTTGATTATAATTGCGCAAACAAATAAAAACTAAAACAATCGAAATATCAACTAAAATTAATGCCATAAAACTTTGAGCAAAAGTAATTGTAAAAATACTTTTACCAAGTTTTTTTAAACTTGATATTTTAAATTCACCACCAATTGAAAAAGCAATAAAGCCTAAAGCAATCGTTACTATGATTGATAAATTCTTAACAGTATCTTCATTTAACAATTTCAAACAGTATGGTCCAATGATTAATCCTATTACAAGATAACCCGTAACATTAGGTAAATGTAATAATTTAACAATTCTAGTAGAAATCAATCCTGCCACAAGGGCAATTGCAATACTTAAAATAATGGTCATATTATTCAATACCTTCTAAAAAATCTATAGGTAGTGAATACATAAAGCCCTTATCTTTGATACCGCCAGTGGCTTCATTTATAAGACTAGCTAATTTTTTTACTTCATCATCATGTTTTACAACAACAAATACCATAGGTCTTGGTGAATGATCGTATTCAATAACTTTACTAATACCACCAAACATTGGTACAGGTTCTATGTTATTGGTTAAAAGCGCCTTTTTAATACTAAGAGTCGGCATAACACTGCCATGAAAATGATTATCAGACAATTTTTTTAATATTTTAGGCATATATTCACCATCAACTAATACTGTTACAAATAATTTCATTTTATTCCTTCTTTCTCATCGATACTATTATATCACTTTTATAAAATAATGCAACATTTATATAAGAGAAAAGGTTTTATTTTTTATAAAAAAAAGAGCTTCAAATATTTTCCCCCCCAAGCAAATATCAGAAGCATTTATATTATACATAATTGTTAAGTCGAATTTTGTTAATTTTTAGTATTAAATTCAAAATATTTTTATTTTTTTAAAAATGCCTATTTCTAGGCATTAAAAACTATTTTTTGGTAGCTGCATTATATGCTCTTTTAGCAACTTGATAATAATCTTTAGCATCAACTAATGTTGCTTTAGATTGAATTTGATCAAATTTCCAAGTCTTACTATTTTCATCTAATACTATTTTAGTTTCATCAAAATTCATTTTGCTACCAACTAGTGTATTGGCAAGTTCTTCCATATTCTTTTTCCAACCAAGTCCAACACTACCTGCTGGCCAATAATTAGTAGCAGATTTTGTAAAACCAGTTGTTTTGCCATAATAATCAAATGTTACATCTTTAAATTGGGCATCACTTACTTTTGCCTTTCCATCTAAAACATTCGTTGCATACCATTTTGCATTGTCTTCACTGGTATTGATCCAAGTTTTTAAATTGGTAATGCCTTCTGCACTATATACGGGTGCATTATCACTATCAACGCTACCTGTAAAATTTTTATCACCAATTACTAAATATTTTGCCAATGTTAGTTCACCATGAGAACCCGTAGCTTTAAAATATAGATTTTCATCAATACTATCGCTAACTTGTGCCCAGTTTTCAGGAAGATATACTTCTTCAAAAGATAAACTAGTCACCTTCTCATCCTTTACTTTTATGCTAGCAACTCCTACATAATCTTTGTGAACAATTCCATAGCCAGTTCCACTAGTTTCAACCTTTTTCTTGCAACTAGTAAAAACTCCAAGGCTGATAAGTAAACAAACAACGAATAATAAATTTCTAATTTTTTTCATATTAACCTCCTTAAATTATTTATATTATTTGTTATTTTTAAAAATTTAATACCTTTAATTATAAAAACTATTTTAAAACAAATTTCATATATACAGGATTATGATCGCTATACTCAAAATTTGTATCTACATTCTCAACCATAATCACATCAACATTTTTAGAAACAATAAACCCATCTAACACAACAGTATAGTTAACATTCTTTTCATAAGGCATATCAGTACTTCTACATGTAGGAATATTATTGTTTGTTGCAAAACTAAAATTTTCATTCAAATCATCATTATTTAACGCATACACCCATTCTGGTTTTTCTTGTTTAGTTTCAAATACATACATACTATTAGCAATATCATGATTAAAATCTCCACCACAAACAACATAATTACCTTTTTGATATTCAACTTCTAAAAAAGAATTCAGTTGTTGTAATTGTTTTTTTCGATAAACACCACCTTTATCATATGCTGATAAATGAACATTCACAATTACTAAATAGTTATCATGATTAGTCTTCAAATAACTTGCACTAAAGCAACGATCTAAATCGAAGAACTTACTAGGAAAAGCATCAGTTATCTCTAAAGACTTTCGAATGACTTTATCAATTTTATATTTTGAAAAAGTTGCAATACCACTATTTACTACTCCATGTGGGTCTAAAATAGGATAAAATAAATAAGCAGAATGAAAATTAGATACATGTACACTAGCCATTTTAGCTAATGATTCCTGAAGCATTTTAAATTGATTTACTTGAAAGCTTCTTGTAGAATTAGTGTCAACTTCTTGAAAAAAAGCAAAATCAGGATTGAAAGCGGTAATTTCTTCAATAGCACCTCTTGTATTAGTCAATACAATCTCTTTTGATGTAGCCTTAGATAGTTTTCCTTTCACTTTCTCACCGCTTAACATTTTACCTTGATCCATAAAAAAGGAAAAATCATGATTATACGCTCCAAAGCCAATGTTATAAGTAGTAATGGCATATTCCTTACCTACCACTAATGTTTCTTGTGTATTATTATAGATTTCATCTGTATATATTTTATTGTCTTCAATTCGATAATATTGACAAGATATATATATTACATACGATAATACAAGCAGAACAAATACACCTAAAATACCAAAGCACGAAATCATTATCCGTTTTTTCATGTTATTTAAATATGATTTCCTCAAATCCATCTTCTATTAATTTATCTTTTTGAAATTTAAAATTCTTACTTTTATAAACAACTAAGGTTATTGTATTTTGTTCTTCTCTTAACATTGAGGCTTCTTGAAAAACTTTTGTAAGTTCCTCTTTTGAAATATTTTTATCAATCACAAAAGCGACCTTTTTCTTGGCATTAGACAAAAAAGTAGGGTTTTTTTCTTTTAAAATTGTAATGATTCGTTCAAAACCAATGGAAAATCCACAAGCAGGAACACTTATACCAGCATATTTTTCAATCATACTATCGTATCTACCACCACCTGCTACACTACTTGAAAATTCCATCATTTCTATTTCAAAAATTGGGCCTGTATAATATGACATCCCCCTAACAAGAGTAGGATCAAATAAAATTTCAAAGTTATGATTAGAAGCACTTTGTACGGTATCGATGATTTGATCTAAATTATTGATAACATTCTCATCAACACAATTTATTCCTATTTTAGAAAAATAATTTTTTGTACTAGATCCTAATAGTTTTTCATCAAACAATTCCATATAGGTATAAACAGCATTTTTATTATAACCCGCATTAATCAATTCTTCTAAAACACCATCTTTACCAATTTTATCAATCTTATCTAAAATAATAAAAATTTTATCGCTATCTTCACTAGGAAACTGACAATAATCTGCCATCATCTTTAAAATTCTTCGATCATTCATACGCACTTTAAAATGACGAAAACCAATCTTAGTAAGTAAAGTTGTGGTTGCTAAAACCAATTCTATTTCCGCAATATTTGTTTTTTCACCTAAGATATCAATATCACATTGAATAAATTGACGAAACCTTCCCTTTTGGGGTCTTTCGGCTCGCCATACATTACCAATCTGTAAAGCCTTAAATGGTGAGGGAAGTTTTGCCATATTATTGGCATAATATCTAGATAAAGGAACCGTTAAATCATACCTCAATCCCATATCAACTAAATCATTTTCATCTTTTGCATTACTATAATCTAGTTTATCTCCTCTTTTTAAAACTTTAAAAATTAGTTTTTCATTTTCTCCCCCCTGTTTAGAGCACAAATTTTCAATATGTTCTAAACAAGGTGTTTCAATAATATGAAATCCAAATTTGGTATACGTATCCTTAATTTCTTTTATCACATATTCTCTTAATAGCATTTCATTTGGTAAAAAATCGTTCATCCCTTTGACTGGAATTTTAACAAAACCCATTTTATAACCTCCTTATGATATGTATTTATCTTATTTCATTTATTCTAAAATATTAGTTGTTATATAATCTACCCCATATTCGACCATTTTATCAAAGATTTCTTCAGTATCAACAGTCCAAGCATTGACTTCTAAACCTTTTGCATGAAATCTATCTACTAATTCCTTTGTAATCAAATCATATCTTAAATCAATATTTAAATTTTCTTTTAAACATTGTTCAATTATTTTTTCACTATATAAAAAACCTAATAAAAACTGAGTATGATATTCTGGATATTTTTCTTTTAAGTAAAGAATTGTACTCATTGTATAACAAATAATCATACTTTTGTCAAACATATCTTCTTCTAATAGCAATTCCATCAACTTGTCAACTGCTTCATTGTCAAATCCCCATTTCAATTCAATAACTGGATATTTATTATAATGTTTGCATATTCGTAAGTATTCTAGTGGCGTTGCGATATGATAATTATATGTATGATAAGTTCCTTTAGCAATCAATTCAACCCTCATTGCCTCTTTAAAATTCATATTGCGTATAAGATTATCACTATTTGCTAATCTTTTTAAATCATCATCATGAAATAAAACCATTGATCGATCCTTTAATAAAGTAATATCTGTTTCAATACCAAAATAACTTCTATTTGCAGCAGCTAAAAAAGCTTCTTTCGTATTTTCTAATTCATATTTAGAATAGCCACGATGAGCAATCATTTTCATTATTATCCTATCCTTTCAACCTTAGAAATTAATTATACCATAAGATGGTAAAAAATGCAAATATTTTTTTCTTATTATGATATTTTGTGTTATAATAAATAAGAGGTGATTGATATGATTTTTGAGCAAATAAAAAAAACACCTAAAATTTTTTTCTTTTACTTATATATTGTATTACAATTTATATTTTATATTTTGCTTTATACAACAAATCTTTTTGTCTATCATTTAGGATG
>URYF01000010.1 GCA_900551965.1 uncultured bacterium | reverse complement strand
TGTTTTTATTTCTCCTGTAGCATTATATTCCCCAGTTATTTCAATCTTCTCTTCAACGGCAGGCTTTGTATCAACCGGCTTCATTTCTACTGCTTTTTCTTTCTTTTTATCATCAAGGTTCATCGGCTGGAACTGACGTGAATTGTTCCTATATACCGTAATACCTTTCAAATTATTTCTATAAGCCAATACATAAGCTTCTTTAATATCTTCTCTTGTCGCAGTTTCTACAAAGTTAACCGTCTTTGATACCGCATTATCAGTATGAAGCTGGAACGCTGCCTGCATTTTTACATGCCAATAAGGCGAAACATCATGCGCTGTTGCAAAAATCTGTTTAACCTCATCTGATACACTGCCGATATGAGCAATAGTACCGTCCTTTGCAATCTGTGACATAGCTTCATCAGAATATAATCCGTGAGATATCATATAATCTTTGAATATAGGGTTAACCTCAAGCATTTCGGTACCGTCCATAATCAATCTTGAGAATACTAGCCCAAATAAAGGCTCAACTCCGCCTGATGCTGATGCAATCATTGAGATTGTCCCGGTCGGAGCAATACAAGTTGTTGTTGCATTTCTCAAGCCGAATTGCTTAATTCCGGCATCAATTTCAGCCCATTTTTCATCAGAAATCTTCCCGGCTGATTTACCTTTATATTTGTTATAAAGATAATTTTCAGAATCGTAAATACTGCCTTTAAAATTATTGAAGCTGCCGCGCTCTTTAGCCATTTCAATTGACTCTGTCTTTGAAACATAGTCAATAAATTCCATAACTTGACCGGCAAGCTTTGTTCCCTCTTCTGAATTATAAGATAAGCCCATTTTCATTAACATATCAGCCCAGCCCATTACACCAAGCCCAATCTTTCTGTTGTTTTGAACCATTTCTGAAATCTGCGGAAGCGGATAGTTGTTTACAGCTATAACATTATCCAAAAATCTCATTGCAGTTCTTGTGGTTTCTTCCAATAAATCCCAGTCAACTTCACAACCGTTTGCGCCGGATTTTAGCATCAAACCTAAGTTGATAGAACCTAAGTTGCAAGCTTCATAAGGTAATAGCGGAACTTCTCCGCAAGGATTTGTTGACTCAATAGCCCCAACAAGCGGTGTAGGATTATCTGAATTCATCTTATCGATAAATACAATTCCCGGCTCACCGTTTCTCCAAGCTCCATCAACAATTAAGTCAAAAACTTCTTTAGCATTCATTCTGCCGACAACTTCGTTATTCTGCGGATTTACTAAATCGTAATCAGTTCCGCTCAAATAAGCTTCCATAAACTTATCTGTAATAGCCACGGAAATATTAAAATTGTTCAATTTATTGTTATCAGCTTTGCAGTTAATAAAATCAATAATATCAGGGTGATCCACTCTTAAAATACCCATATTCGCACCGCGTCTTGTGCCGCCTTGTTTAACAGCTTCTGTCGCAGCGTTGAAAACTTCCATAAAGGAAACCGGACCAGAAGAAACACCCATTGTTGAACGCACAACACTGTTTTTAGGTCTTAGTCTTGAAAAAGAAAACCCTGTTCCGCCGCCTGATTTGTGAATCAATGCGGTATTCTTAACAGTTTCAAAAATGCCTTCCAAGCTATCCTCAACAGGAAGAACAAAGCAAGCTGCAAGCTGACCGAGTTCCCTGCCCGCATTCATCAATGTTGGTGAATTTGGCATAAAATATCTGTTTGTAATAGCTTTATAAAATCTATCAGAAAGCTCTTTCACCTCTGACTCAGATTTACCAAACTTCAAATCACCCGAAGCTATGGTATCTGCAACCCTGCGAAACATATCGGCAGGCTTTTCAATACAATTACCGTCTTTATCCCTTTTTAAATATCTTTTTTCAAGAACCTTAACTGCGTTTTCTGATAAATTCAGAGATTCTTCAACACACGCACTGCTGTTTTCTGACACATTAACCTCCATCATCTGATTATATCTATATAAGTTTTAAAATCTAAAAGCATGCCCCAATACATACTCTTTATAAAATTGTACAACAGCACAATAAAAGTTTGCAATAAGATTAGCAAAATATCAACACATTTCGTAATGTTGTAAGTACAGGTTTGAATTTATACCTGCGCCCTCGACTTATTTGCAGGGGATTACACGTCCTCGCTATCGCTCGTCCTCGTAATGACATGGTATTTTTTCTTTCTCTCTCGCCCACTTGCTAAAGAGGCTTGTGAAGAGGGCTCTTTGCTTGCTTTCTCTCTTTGCTCGTTTTTTTAGATTAAAACTGTCCAAGCAGAGAATACTTTTTAATATTTTTGTGGTATTCTGAAACCATGATTAGGAGAGTTTTTAGGGTATTATTTATAATTTTTGTTATTGCGGTGCTCTGCAAAAGTTGTCTTGTCAAAGATATCCCGCCTTCTAATAATACAAAAGTTCAAAAAGAACAAAACTCCAGTGATACAAATTATCCATCACCAAGTAACCTGACTATCAACGGTACAGACTATTTACTATCAAATGCACCCATCGGAAACTTTGGCGGAGAATTGATATCTTCGACAATAGGAGAAGGCCCGAAAACTTTTAACCCGTTCAACAGTAAAGATAACATATCCGCACTTATGTCTTCTATTATGTATGACGGGCTTTTGACAACTAATCCTATAACAGGACAGCCTGCTCCAAAACTTGCAAAATCATACACTATATCACCGGACGGCAAAACCTACACACTAAAGCTCCGCCACGGCATAAAATGGTCTGACGGAAATCCTATAACCGCAGATGATGTCGTTTTTACATGGAAAGACATTATTTTTGCAGGGCTTGGCGATACATCGACAAGAGATTCTCTTGTAATTGATGGCAAACTTCCAGCAGTTAGAAAAATTGATAATTACACGGTTGAATTTACGACCCCGAAGCCATACGCTCCGTTTATCAGAATGCTATCAGCCTCAATTGCTCCAAAACACTTTTTCATGCCGGCTGTAAAAAAAGGAGCAGAAGAATTTGACAGATTCTTATCGACTAACACAAACCCGAAAGATTTCGTAACCTCCGGCGCATTTAAATTGAAAGAATATGTTCCGGCGCAGCGCGTTGTCTACGAAAGAAATCCAAATTATTACGAAATAAACAAAAATCATGAAAAACTACCATATTTAGACAGACTTGTTTATCTTATTGTAGGGGATTTAAATAATGAAGTTTTAAAATTTGAAGCCGGTGAGCTTGATGTCATAAACCTGCAAGGTTCTAAAGTTGCGCGTTACAAATCATTAGAGCCGCATTCTAATTTTAAATTATATAACCTTGGCCCAAACACAGGTACAATGTATCTTTCTATGAATCTTAACGACCGAAAAAACGACAAAGGCAAGTTTTATGTTAACCCGATAAAACATAAATGGTTCAGCAACCTAGATTTCAGAACAGCTGTCGATTTAGCAATAGATAGAAAAAACATGGTATTTAATATTGCAAACGGTATCGGAGAACCCTTATTTACCCCGGAAAGCCTTAACTCAATATATTTAAACAAAGATTTAAAACCTTACCCAAAAGACATCAATAAAGCACGTGAACTGTTGAAAAAATCAGGATTTTACACGGATAAAAAAGGTAAATTATATGACAAAGAAGGTAACAGAGTTGAATTTGACCTTTATACAAATGCAGGGAACACTGAGCGCGAAGCAATCGGCGTAATGGTCAAACAGGATTTGGAAGACCTTGGTATGAAAATAAATTTTAAGCCGATTGAGTTCAATTCACTTGTTAACAAATTAGTAAGTACATTTGACTGGGATATGGTAATAATGGGGCTTACAGGTTCACCGCTTGAACCTAACGGGGGAAAAAATGTATGGTTATCAGACGGACGGTTACACATGTTTAATATGAGGCACCCGAATGAAGGTAAAGCAAATATTCTGCCTTGGGAAAAAGAGCTTGATGAAATGTTTACCAAAGGAGCTTTAGCTACAAAATTTGAAGACCGTAAAAAATATTACGACAAGTACCAAGAGATTATCTACACTCAAAAACCAATGATATACATATATTCTCCAGTCGTTATAGTTGCAATACGAGATAAATTCAAAAACATATACCCTTCAAGCTTGAGCGGGCTAACGCACAACATAGAAGAAATATACAAGGAAGGTAAATAACACGGTGGAAACTTTTAAATATATACTAAAAAGAATAATCCAAACTATACCGTTATTAATAATGGTGTCGTTGATAAGCTTTTTTATAATAAGGCTTTCTCCGGTTGACCCGCTTGCAGAGTTGAAACTAAACCCGTCAATTTCACCCGTGACAGTTGAAAAAGAACGCCAGAGATTAGGCTTAGACAAACCCATTATTGTACAATACGGAAAGTGGGCTGTATCTTTTGTTAAAGGGGATCTGGGGGTAACCTCAAACGGCGAAAAAGTCAGCCAGAAACTTAAAGAACGTATTCCAAATACTTTACTGTTAACAACTGTAGTAATTCTTTTAACCTGGCTTGTCGGAGTACCATTAGGGATTATTGCAGCTGTAAACTGGAAAACACCGTTTGACAGATTATTAACAGTATTAACAAGCATAGGGATGGCAATTCCTTCGTTTTTCTTTGCTGTATTACTTTTGATATTTGCGGTTAAAACCGGCTGGTTTCCTATCGGAGGACTCACAAGCCCGAATTTTGCGGATATGAGTTTTGGCGCAAAATTCTTAGATATAGCTTATCATTTGGTATTACCTGTTTTTGTACTTTTTACAATATCTCTTGCGGGGTTACAAAGACAAATGAGAGCAAATATGCTTGATGTTTTAGATAGTGAATATGTAAAATTTGCAAGAGCAAAAGGATTGCCGGAAGGTGTTGTAATCTACAAACACGCACTCAGAAACGCTATAAACCCGATGATTACACTTTTAGGATTTGAATTTGCAGGATTGTTATCAGGTGCAGCACTGACAGAATATGTTTTTCAATATCCGGGTTTAGGCAGGCTGATTTTAGAAGCCGTTATGCGCTCAGATATAAATCTTGTTATGGCATCTTTGATGATGGGTGCCATTATGCTTGTTTTAGGCAACTTAATTGCGGATATTCTTCTTATCATCACTGATCCGAGAATAAGGGTGAAATCATGATAAAAGAAGTTCTAAAACAACTATGGAAAGATAAATTTGCAAGAATTTCACTGATTGTTCTTGCGCTAATCTATATTGCATTATTTTTCGCAGATTTTATTGCTCCATACACAAAAGATTTCTCTGACAGAACAATGGCTTACGTGCCGCCGTCTAAAGTTTTTACAATAGATGAAAACGGAAAACTGTCAAAACCTTATACATATAATTATGTTCGGGAATTTGACCCTGTTAATCTTGAAATTAAATATAATTTAGACAGATCCGAAAAACACTATATAAAGTTTTTCTCAAAAGGTCAGCCTTATAAATTTTTAGGACTTATACCGATGAAGCGTCACCTTTTCACAACAGATAAAGACGGACGAATATTTATACTGGGTACCGATATAAACGGACGCGATGTATTTTCAAGACTTTTATTTGGCGGAAGAATATCTATGACAATAGGTTTTTTAGCTTTATTTGTACTGTTTCCGATTGGACTTTTATACGGCGGAATATCAGGCTATTTTGGCGGAAAAGTCGATACCATTATGATGAGATTTGCCGAAGCGGTTATGTCAATTCCAAGTTTTTACTTATTGATAATCCTTGCATCAATTCTGCCATCCGGCATGACAAGCACCCAAAGATTTCTACTCATTGTTCTAATCCTTGCTCTCATTGGCTGGGCAGGATTTGCCAGAGTTGTAAGAGGTATGGTGCTATCTATAAAAAATCAGGAATATATTCAAGCCGCGAAATCAATCGGAGCCTCCAGAATGCGTATTATTATAAGACACATTTTGCCGCAGACAACAAGTTTTGTAATCGTTGCAATGACACTATCAGTACCGTCTTATATACTCTCAGAATCAGGCCTGAGCTTTTTAGGACTTGGGATTCAGCAGCCTGATGCCAGCTGGGGTAATATGCTAAAAGAAGCGCAAGAATTTACAAACATTTTATACAGACCATGGCTTTTAACTCCGGGATTTTTAATTTTTGTATCAGTCTTGGCTTTTAACGTAATAGGTGATACTATAAGAGATATCTTAGATCCGAAAAGCAAGGTCGGAAGATAGTAAGATTTTAAGGGAGGTATAATGCGAAAAGATACAAAGCTTGCTATAGGTATTTCTACAACATTGATTCTGGTGGGAATATTTATATTTCTTTGGATTCTTCCGTTTCTTTATGTTTATATCGGAATCCTTGATTTTGGAAGTACTAATGTACAAAATACCAAATGGGATAAAATGGCCGTTAGATATTCAATATTTCCGGCTCAAAAAATATACACAATTGAATCAGCTCTGCCAGGTTTGATTGTAAACAAAGAATATGATACAGCAATAGAATATGTAGAAGAATTGGAGAAACTAAGTTCTGCAGAACCCAATATAAAATATCTTGCAGCTTATGCGTATATCCAAAAAGAAGATTATCAAAAGGCGCTCAAATATGCAAAAGAATCAAACAATAAAGGGCAACTTGCACAAGTTTATATAAATCTAAAAGATTACAAATCCGCTAAAAAACTTGTTGATGAAATGTTTGAACAAAAACAGGTATCTCCAAGAGCATATATCTATAAAGCCCAAATTGAAATAATTGAAAACAATTGGACCGGCGCAGATAAATCAATTAACAAGCTTTTAATTGTTGCACCTAATAACAGAGAAGCCTTAAAAATTAAAGCAAAAATCGCACACCATACAGGTAACAATACCGAACACAAAAAGTGTATAAAAAAATTAAAATTAATTGAATTAAAAAACAGTACCAGAATAGTTGGAGAATAAAAATGTTAGAAGCAAACATTGATCATTTAATAAACATTATTAACCTGGATTATTTTATCAGAATAGCAATAGCCGTAATCTTCGGATTTTGCATCGGATTGGAAAGAGAATTAACCAATAAATATGCAGGATTAAGAACTCACATATTGGTATGCTTGGGAGCCTGTGTATTCACATTGATTTCAATATACGGATTTCCGACATACGCACCGGGAGATAATGTTGTTGTAGATAACGCTACAGGTATCAGAGATACCTCACGTGTTGCTGCTCAAATCGTTACAGGTATCGGTTTTATCGGTGCCGGAACAGTATTAAGAAACGGACCTATAGTATTAGGACTTACAACAGCCGCAACCCTTTGGATTGCAGCCAGTATCGGTATGGCATGCGGTGCCGGAATGTTTGATATCGCATTTGCGGGAACTGTTTTATCTATCCTGACTCTGGTATCAATAAGAGTTTTTGAAAGAAAAGTTCTGCCAAACAGTACAAAAAGAACAAAACGGGTAAAAATAGGTATAGTATGTGCAAACGAATTTGCTGATAAAATTCAGAATTTCATTATTGAAAAATATCAAACAATTTCAGAACTTTCTAAAAAACAACTGACAGCAGACAACAACAGTACCAAAATAACCTGTGTAGTTGACGTTATTACAAGAAAACCGATTAAAGATCTTTATAAATCTTTCCAAAGCCAGCAGGGAATAGATTCAATCTCAATTCAGGAAACTCTTGAATAGTTAAATATACGTTAACATATAACTTTACATCAGGTTATATTTACGCTAGGATAAGACAAAGAATAAGGGAGATATTAAGTTGAAATATAAACGAATTTTATTAAAAATCAGCGGAGAAGCTCTATTAGGCGAACAGCAATTCGGAATAGACCAGGCTCCGGTACAAATGATTGCAAATGAAATAAAAAAAGTTACAAAAGAAGGTGCTGAAGTTGCCGTTGTTGTCGGCGGCGGAAACATTTTCAGAGGAATGAAAAACAGTGCTAAATTAGGTATGGATCAAGCATCAGGTGATTATGTCGGAATGCTTGCGACTGTGATGAATGCCATTGCACTCCAAAGTGCACTTAATCAAATGGGGGTTCCTTGCAGAGTTCAATCAGCTATTACAATGAATCAAATAGCTGAACCTTATATCAGACACCGTGCAATAAGACACCTTGAAAAAGGCAGAGTAGTAATATTTGCTGCAGGTACCGGCAATCCGTTCTTTACAACAGATACAGCTGCAGCATTAAGAGCATCTGAAATTAACGCAGAAGCTATGCTTATGGCTAAAAACGGAGTTGACGGAGTTTACACAGATGATCCAAATACCAACCCTGCAGCCGAAAAACTTGAAAATATCACATACGATGACATTATCAAAAACGGTTTAAAAGTTATGGATACATCAGCTTGCGCACTATGTAAACAAAATAAAATTCCGATTGTTGTTTTTGATTTCAAAAAAGAAGACGGTATTAAAAATATTCTTAACGGTCAAAAAATAGGAACTTACATAAATTAAATTATACGAAAGAGGTAAAAAATGACAGAATCTTTAGATGAATTATTTTTATTCGGTGAAGAAAAAATGGAAAAAGCCATTGCACAGCTTCAAAAAGAGTTTGGCTCAATCCGTACAGGCAGAGCAAATCCTGGTATTCTGGATAAAGTAATCGTTGAATATTACGGAGCACCTACACCGCTTCGCCAAATGTCGCAGGTTTCAGTCCAAGACGGTACTACTCTTGTGATTACACCTTATGACAAAACTATTATGAAAGAAATTGAAAAAGCAATTATCAAAGCTGAAATCGGAATTACTCCAAACAGCGACGGTACTTGCATTAGATTAACTTTCCCGCCTTTGACGGAAGATAGAAGACGTGAGATTGCAAAAGAAGTTAAAAAACTTGGAGAAGATGCAAAAGTTGCCATCAGAAATATCCGCCGTGATATGACTGACGGTCTTAAAAAGATTGAAAAAAATGAAAATCTTCCTGAAGATACAGTAAAAGATAATCAAGATAAAATCCAAAAACTTACGGATAAATACACTGCAAATATTGACAGTGCAGTCTCAGCAAAAGAAAAAGAGGTTATGACAGTATAATGATAGACTTGGGCTTGAATAAAAACGCAACAAGAATGCTTACAGGATTTATAATGGGAACCATCGTAATGCTTTGCATTATGAAAGGCGGGCTCGCATTACTATGTCTTTTAATGTTTATGCTTTTTATGGGATCAAGAGAATATGTAAAAATCCTAAACCATAAAGGTTTTTATCCAAGCCTCAAAGTTATCTATTTTACAGAAGCAATTCTGGCTGCCGTTGTATATTGTAAAAGATTTGATCTGGTTGCAATAACATTAACTATATGTGCAATGTGTTCATTTATGTGGGTATTGTTCCGCGGAAGGCAACCTTATATCGCAAACGTTGCAACAACACTTTTAGGTATGGTTTACTGCGGCTGGTTCCCGCTCCATTTAATATTTTTAAGAGATTTATCTTCTGATAAATATGACAGCGGACTTGGGTTTGTAGTTTTGATGTTCACCGCAATTCTTTTAACAGATATTGGCTGTTATTATGTTGGTACAAAACTTGGTAAACACAAACTTGCACCGGTTATAAGACCGAATAAAACCTTAGAAGGCTCTCTTGGCGGAATATTTTTTGCAATTTTAGGAGCCATAATTGTAGGTTTATTTATTGATTTACCTTGGTATATGGCATTTTTGGCTGGATTAATCTGTACAGTATTTGCCCAAATCGGAGATTTATCAGAATCATTGATTAAACGAGATGCCGGAGTTAAGGATTCAGGCACAAGTTTGCCGGGTCATGGCGGGTTTCTGGATAGAACAGATAGTTTTATTTTAACTATTCCTGTTATGTACTATTTCTGTAAGTGTTTTATATTCCAAACCGACTGGATAACAACTTTTACTAACTATATGAAAGGGCTGTTCTAATGAAATCGGTAGCCGAAATTTTCGGAATAGAAACAATTACACCTGATTTATATAAGTACGCACTTACCCACTCTTCATATACAAAAGAACATAACCTGCCGGAAACCCAATGTTACGAAAGACTAGAGTTTCTGGGAGATGCGGTATTAAAACTTACAGTATCGGATATGCTGTATAACACCTACCCTGACTCTCGCGAGGGGGAATTATCTAAAATCCGCGGAGTCATAGTTTCAGATAACACTCTTGCAGATATCGCTAAGAAAAACGGATTGCAAGACTTAATTATTATGAGTAAGCACGAAGAAAAACAGGGCTGTAGAAAATTAAATTCAATATGCGCCTGTTCTTTTGAAGCAATTTTAGGTGCTTATTATCTTGACGGGAAATATAATGAAATTCTGGAGTATATTAAAAACACATTCAAACCGTATATTGAAGATGTTCAAAACCATTTTGAAAAGTTTAATGCAAAAGCAATATTACAAGAATACACCCAAGGACAAACCCAAAAGACTCCTGTTTATACGGTAATAAGTGAAAACGGTCCTCAGCATAAGAAAGAATTTGAAGTTGAAGTCAGGTATAACGATGAAGTACTTGCGGTTGAAAAGGGGCTTAGTAAAAAAGAAGCTGAGCAAAAATGTGCTTATTCTGCCTGCAAAAAATTAGGAATTATATAGATGTCAAAAATTATAGTTTCACCATCAATATTATCAGCAGATTTTGCAAACCTCGAAAGAGATATAAAACTGGTTGAGCAAGCCGGTGCTGATTGGATTCACGTAGATGTTATGGACGGGCATTTTGTCCCGAATATTACAATAGGAATTCCTGTAGTTAAATCTTTAAGAAAAGCTACCTCAATGCCGCTCGATGTTCATTTGATGATAGAAAACCCAGAAAAATATATTGCAGATTTTATAAAAGCCGGCGCTAATATTATAACTTTTCATTATGAAGCCGTACAAAAAAATAAAATAAAAGAACTTATCAACATTATAAAATCATTAGGTGCTAAAGCCGGATTATCTATAAAACCGAAAACTTCTGCGGGTGAAATTATTGAATTTTTACCGGATCTTGACTTGCTGCTTGTAATGACAGTTGAGCCGGGATTTGGCGGACAAAAATTTATACAGGATTGTGCAGAAAAAATTCCGATAATTAAGCAAAACGCTCACCAGAATTTAATAATTCAGGTAGATGGCGGAATAAACAATGAAACTGCAAAGATTTGCACAGGATTTGGCGCAACATCATTGGTTGCAGGAAACTATATCTATAAATCCGACAATATTGAAAATGCAATTAAATCATTAAAAAACTAAGTGTTTAGGTTCTCACCTTTTCTGATTTTAGCCTGCAAAACCTGGTCTAAATTAGCACTGGCTGCTTTATCAGTTTCAGTTATACCGGCTGTTTCTGTGGATTTATCAGCTTCTGTGTTCTGCCCATCGCCTGATGCATTTGCATCATTTTTTGCTAGGGAAATACCGCCAACACCTGTAGTATTTTCAACCTGGTTTTTATAACTTGCCGCGGCTGATTTATTATCCGTATTCACTGAACTTGCCTGAGTTTGAACCCCTGCAGTAAGTTCAGAAAGTCCAACAGCTCTTTCTCCGGATTTTACAGCTCTGCGACCTGCTATAAAATCTCGCAGCCTGAATAAATATGCACCTTTAATTGAAGTCAATAAATCATTACCAACCCCGATTGATTCAGAACCAAAATCCTGAGCATTTAAAATTGCACCGCTTTGAGCATTTATTGAAGACTCATAAACATTAAAATCTCCCTCAGCAGAAGCTATATTCATCTGGCCTTCATTACCATAGCGCTCAAGCTGCTGCTGTAATTTATTAATTTTACCAATAGCAGATGCATCATTTTTATTATTGTTTATATTATTTACTTCCGATTTTAATTCATTTTGAACAGCTCCAGCCTTTGATAATAGTTCCTGCATATAACTATCAAGTGCCTGAATTTCATTATTTGAAAGCTCCTGCGCATCCATAATAGCTGCAGCGGATTGAAGAACCGATCTTGAAGCTTCCTTGCTATCAGCCGTGAAAATTTTCGCCTGAGTTCTTAAACTCACACCGGCATTTTCTAAAGCTTCACGTTTTGACTGGGCTGCCGACTTTTCTTCAACCGGAGCTTCTATATCATCTCCGGTAGAATTTTCGTCCGCAGAGGTATTATCAACAGGAGCGTTTTCCGTCGCGGTTAAAGTATTTTGCGCAGCTTGAGCCTTTTCATAAGTCGTATCATCTTTATCATTTGCAGCCAAATCCTGCCTAAATTCTTTTGCCCATTGCAAATATTCAGGGGGAACACTTACACCCTGTGTATCATACTTTATAATTTCGTTTGCTGTGAGTTTACGCCAGTCTATCTGCCTTGGCGAAACTGCTTCTATTCTTGATACGTCCATAGTACGCCCTTATTTTATAATCTTATTTACGGCATAATATTAAAAAACTTTAAAAATTTTGCCTAAATATTAACAAATTTTAAAATCATTCCTCTAATTAAGGGATAAAATTTTATAGATTGAAGTTATAATATAAAAAAGAGGATTTATTATGACATACGAAGAATTGATGGAAAAAGCCATTGAAGTTTCAAAAAACGCATACGTTCCGTATTCTCAATTTCCGGTAGGCGCGTGCGTTATGACAGATTCAGAAAACATATACACCGGCTGCAATTTTGAAAACGGAAGTCTTGGAATGACAATATGCGCAGAAAGAAATGCAATAGGAAGTGCAATTGCAAACGGAGAAAAGAAAATTAAAGCTGTTGCAATTTATTCTCCAAAACAAGATAACTGCACACCTTGCGGAGCTTGCCGGCAAGTCTTGCACGAATTTTGCGACAAAGATGAAGAGCTTGATGTTATTGTTAAAGTAGGTGACCAAATAAAAGTTTATACTCTTGCTTACCTGCTTCCTGAAAGTTTTACCTTATAAAATGTATATATTTGAACTTATAACCAGACTAATTAAAGGCAAAAAATTTGTCAGACATAATTTGTATTCACCCGTCAGCGAAAATCCTGACGGGCTTGTTGAAAACAGTGAAAATTGCGAACATTTATTCCTTCCGCTTGATAGCTCAAATACAATATTTGCCTGCAAATACTGCGGACTTATAGCATCTAAAGAACAGTTGAAAAATAAAAATATTTTTGAAAACAAATCCGAATTTAAGAACTATCCGCACAGCTAACTAACAGTTGAATGTATTTAATCTCTCCTTCTTATAAAACTATATTATAAAAGGAGGTAATTATGTCAAAATCATTAGGTGAAGTTATTAACAATATTATGGAAGAAAATTCCAGCAACCGAGTACTTATTCTAACAAATCATATGCATATTCTGGGAACAATCCATGATTATTATGATAAATGTCAAAACTGCCACGATTGTCTTATCGCACTCAAAGACGTTAAAATCGCAAGAATAGAAGATCTTTGCAATTGTAAAGAAAATGACTGTGAATGCAATTTTGATGCTTTTGTAGAATATAAATGGTTTAATATCAGCACCCACGCAATTGTAGGTTTCAGCATTTTAGGAAACTAAATAATGCAAAAAAGGAAGGCTGTAAAACCTTCCTTTTTTTGAATTTATTACAATATCTTAAACTTTTCTCTTACGAGCAGCTTCAGATTTGTGTTTTCTTTTAACACTTGGCTTTTCATATCTTTCACGTTTTTTAACTTCAGAAAGAATACCAGCTTTTTGGATTTTCTTTTTAAAACGTCTTAAAGCGCTTTCAATACTTTCGTTTTCGCCAACTTTAACTTCTGCCATTTATATATTCACCACCTTTATAGCTTGATTAATAATAGGGTTACACCCAAGTATAAACCAAACTGATAAAAAAAACAAGTATTTCCGCAATTTTATTTTCTAAAATAGTCGCAGATAAGTTTTTCCTGGCGCGGAAGCAGATGCCTAATACGATTTACAATAGACCTGTTTTGTAAATCTTCAAGCTGTTTTGTTAATATAGCCTTTTCAATCAACACTTTGTTGTATAAATCTGAACAAACTTCACTTTTATCTATGTGTTCTCTTAGTTTCGACAGCTGTAATTCTTTCTGTTGTATCGAAGAAATAAGTTCTCGTTTCACGTCAAATAAACCTCTTATATATCACATTTAAAGAATATACTGTCTTATCAAATTTAAAATCAACTTTTTAGGTGATTTTAGACTAATCCTGGCAATAAATCATACTCATAGCCTAGTTTTAATGCTTCAATATTTTTAGGAATTAAATGCTTTCTATGTACCGGAATTACGTTATTCAAGGCTTTTTCAAGAGTAGAAAGAGTAATTATTTTACTAACTCTTGATAAAATTCCTAATGCAAGAATATTAGACATTTTAATATTGCCAAGTTTTTCCTGCGCCATCTGAGTAATTGGTGCAAAAACATAATGAATATCATCACGAGTCTTTTTAATTGTTGCAAGTGATGAGTTTACAATTATTGACCCGCCTTTTTTAACCCAAGAAACATATTTATCAAAAGATGCCTGGTTTAAAATAATAATAAAATCTGCATGCGACTTTTGAACAACACTGACCTCATCATCAGAAGCTACAACTGTACAATTTACAGTTCCACCACGCATCTCGGCACCGTAAGTCGGGAACCACGTAACATTTAAGTCATCAAGCATAAATCCGTTTGCTAATACTTCACCGGCTAACAATACACCCTGTCCGCCAAATCCTGCAATTATAAAATCCTTTTCCATAATTTACCCTTAATTATTCACTGTAACATCTTTATACACACCCGGTTTGAACACTTCCATCATCTCATTTCTAACTCTGTCATGAGCCTGTTCAGGCGTCATTCTCCAGTTAGTAGGACAGCTTGATAGAATTTCAACAAAACCGGTTCCCAATCCTTTTAATTGAACCTCAAAAGCTTTTTTAATAGCCTGCTTTGCTTTTTTAATATTTGCAACGGTATCAAGAGAAACTCTTGCACTATATGCCGTACCATCACAAAGCGCAATTTGCTCAGCAACTTTTATCGGATAACCATAGTATTCAAGGTTTCTGCCTGTAGGAGATGTGGTTGTAACCTGTCCTAAAAGAGTTGTAGGTCCTAATTGACCGCCTGTCATTCCGTAAGTTGTATTATTTATACAAATTGCTGATATATTCTCACCACGCAAAGCAGCATGCATACTTTCAGCAAGCCCGATAGAGGCAAAATCTCCATCACCTTGATATGTAAAAACAAATTTATCAGGTTTTGCCCTTTTGATCCCTGTCGCAACTGCCATTGCTCTGCCGTGAGGAGCCTCGAGAGCATCTATATTTAAAAAATCATAAATTGTAACAGAGCACCCGATAGAAGCTGCAATAATAGTATTGTCACGAACTCCGAGTTCATCAAGAACCTCTGCAACAAGCCTTACAGCTACACCATGGTCACACCCTGGGCAAAATGTGTATTTTACATCTTTTTTTAAAGATTCCGGTAATTTAAAAACTTGTGTTGCCATTATATTAACTCCTCAATCTGTGTCAAAATATCTTCAGGATCAGGCGGTGCGCCAACCCCTTTATGAATAAGTTCTACAGGTGCTTTTCCATTTACAGCCAATCTTACATCATTGACCATCTGACCCATATTTACTTCGACAGTAATGAACTTTTTAACGCTATCTGCAAGTTCACTTAGACGTTTTGACGGGAACGGGAATAGAGTAATCGGCCTTAGTATTCCAACTTTTAAACCTTTTTGCCTGCACATTTTAGCGGCAGTTTTAACATTTCTTGCAGTTGATCCAAAACTTACCAAGATAATATCGGCATCATCAGTTCCAATTTCTTCCCACTCTGTTTCATTTTCTTCTATCTTTTTATACTTAGCATATAAATTTTCCAAGAATACACACTGATTATCGGCTAACGGAGCATAAGATCTAATAATTCGGGAATCTCTTCCTTTAGCACCTGTCAAACTCCAACCCGAATTGTCAATTTCAGGGTATGGATATTTTCCAAAAGTTACAGGCTCCATCATTTGCCCTAAAAGCCCATCAGCTAACAATATTGTAGGATTTTTGTACTTTTGAGCAAGATAAAAAGCTTTATAAGTTAAATCTACACATTCCTGGACTGTGGAAGGAGCCAGAACAATAAGTTTATAATCACCGTTTCCGCCGCCTTTTGTAGCCTGGAAATAATCCCCTTGAGACGGATAAATATTTCCTAATCCCGGGCCGCCTCTCATAACACTAACAAGCACAACAGGAAGTTCATCAGCAGTTGCATAAGACAGTGCCTCTTGCATAAGAGCAACAGCACAAGATGATGATGATGACATCGCCTTAACCCCTGTTGAGCATGCCCCAAGTGTCATGTTGATTGCAGCTAATTCACTTTCTGCTGAAACATAAGCTCTGCCAAGTTCCTGCATTTTTCCACTCAAATATTCTCCGATTTCAGTCTGCGGAGTAATCGGATATCCAAAATAGCACTGGCAGCCGGCATTTACTGCGGCTTGAGCTATTGCATAATTTCCTTTTATTAAAACCTTTTTATCAGTTACACATTCTACAGCCATATATTAACCTCTATAAACTTCAGTAATCGCAAGATGTGGACATCTTTGCGCACACATAGCACACCCTAAACATTCGTTATCCGGATCACAAAACTCTGCAATCCTATCCCCGAGATTATTAGTTTTTTCACTGACTTTAATCAGTTTTTTAGGGCATTCCTTCATACATAAATAACAAGCTTTGCACCTGTTTTCATCAATAACAATGTGACTCATTATATCCCTCTTTCAAAATCTACCTTAACAGTATCATAACACTAATAAGGTTTTTTAAGCATTTAATCTTAACATTTGTAATAAATATCCGTAATAAAATTTACTAAAAATTTTAAGCCTGCTAATATTAAAAATGTAGGGATATATTTTTTTAAGGACAAAAGAATGGCTCAAGAATTAGAAATCGTTAAAATATTAAGGGAGATGAAACGGGCTAACAGCACAAATAGCGAAAGCTTTGACAGGCTGCTTACAAGTATCGGGAATAAACTTGAAACTATGGATAAAAACTCTGAATCCACAGAGCTTATCAAGGCTTATTTCGTTGAACTGGCAAAAACTATAGACGATAAATATGCGACAACTATAAGTAACTTCTCAGATATTGAACAAGCCTTAGTCGCTTTGTTTAAAGAGCAAGAAGGGCATGTTAAAACCAAAGATATAAAAAATTTATCTGACATGTTTACTCAAAACATGGAAAATTTCTATTCTGAAACAGCCAAACAAAAAGAGATTTTAGCCGGTATTGAAAAACGCATAAAAAAAATAAACAGCAAAAAATCTGATAAAGAAAGCATAACAAATGCAATAAATCTTTTAAGAAACGATTTTGAAACCCTAAATCACGATTATAAACTAACAGTAGACAGCATTAACTCTGATGTAAAAACAATCCTTACAAGTCTTTTAAAAGCAGATAAAGCTGTATCAAATGATGAAATTAAGGTTCATACAGAAGCTATGGGCAAGGCCGCAAATGAAATAACGGCATTTCTAAACTATATAGATAAACGTGAAGCCAATCTTGAAATGCTGCTTTCTCAAGTTGCAACAAGCGAAAACCTTAAAATCACACAAAGCGTTGTCGATTCTATCATAAAAAAATCTGAAGGTATTTATGAACAGCTAAATTCACTTTCAAGTAAAGATGACATTGAAGAACTTCAATCTGCAACAGATGTAATAAATAAAAAGCTAAATGAGTCCGTTACAAAAAAACTATTCACTAAGATTTCTAATAAAACAGAAGCCCTAATCTCTCACACCGAAGAGATTAAGCAAACCCTGGCTGATGTTACAAAAAATATTGAAGCTCTTCCAGATATATCTATATTGGAAAAATCCCTGCAAAAATTATTTTCAAAACTTGAAAGTTTGAACGAAGATATTACCAAAGCCGATACAAAAGAAAATGTTCTGGAAATTGATACAAAACTCGGGAATTTAATATCAGAGCTTTCTACAATCAAGAATATTGTATCAGACCTTAATGACGTAGTTACAACAAAGGTTTTATCCGCAATAAACGACATTTCTTTTGAGCAGGAAAGTTTTGAAATAAAAAGCCACGTTTCAAAAATGCTCGCTAAACTTCCACTAAAAGAAGATGTAGAACTAATTCTTCAAAATAACGAGTTTAGCAAAAAGTCTTTTGAAGAATTGACTAATAAAACAAACTCATTAGAAGCAAGAATTGATAAGCTGCCAACAAGTGATGATATTAATACTCTTTCTTCAAAAACTGACGAAATCGAAGAAATGATTGATAATCTTAATTTTGATAACGAGTTTGAAAATATTTATAATAAAGCAGCCACAATTGAAAAATGGCTGGAAGATTCAAATGTTAAAGAAAATACAGAAAAAATTTCAATTCAGCTTCAATCAAAAGCTGAGCAAGAAGATACTATTGCCATACGTGAAAATGTTGAAAAAATCACCAATCGTATTGAAGAATTTTCTAAAAACACGGATAGTATAGAAGAAAAATTAACCTCTATTTCTGAATATATTGAATCTGCAGATAAAACTAATACAGAGGATTTGAAAATAGCTGTTGCAGAAATTAGAGAATTTTTACAAAACAAAAATTCAAACCTGAACGATATAGAAAAAACGAACTCTCAAATTGCAGAGATGGTTGAACAATACCTAAAAGAAATAAAAGTAGTTCTTGATACATCGGATAACAAAATTGATAAAAATACAAGCGATCAAATTGTACAATTAGAACAGTCTTTGAACAGCTACAAAGAATCAAATGAGAATGCATTAACAGAAATTATTGCAAAATTAGATGATTTTCAAAGTATTCTGAACGAAAAAGATGAAATTGATCCAAAAAGCGAAGTATTTGAAGCTTCCATAAATGAAATTTCAGAGCTTAAAAATAAAATCAATACTCTGTGCGAAAGCTTTAATTCTTTAAAAAATAATGAAAAAACTGAAGATAACAGTGTTTCAGAATTTGTGTCATCTAACCTGTCTGAAATTGCACAAGGGTTAGATAATTTATCATCTGATATTGAAGCAAAACTAGAACACGGTTTTACTTATAATGCAGAACTTTTAGAAGAAAAAACATCTGTATTGCTTGATTTTATTAAAGAATTAAGACATGCCAGCACTGAAAACATTGAATTGTATGAAAGATTAACAGTAACTGATAATAGATTAATGGACTTTAAACAAGAATTAGAGTTGATTAATACAGATGTTATCAATAACCTGAACTCAAAAACTGACAGATTATTAGAAGAACTTGAACCAATAAAACAAATGCTGTCTTCAATTTCTACTATGAAAATAGGGGAGGAAGGACAAAATGTTAAAGAAAATTTAGATGTTCTTCATGATTCTGTTCAAGGAGACTTGGCTGAATGCACAAAATACTCTAAAAGCACTTTTAATAAGCTTGAAGATACTTACGAACAAATTTCAAAAGACTTATCAGCAACAGAAAACAATCTGCGCGATTTTATTCTGGGTGATATTGATTCTGTAATAATCAAACTGGACAGTTTGAGAGAAGTTTTAGATGAAAGTCTGGACAGAATTTCACCGCCGGAAGCAGAACATATGAAAGAATTTAAAGATTTTGTAAACCAAATAAATTCTTTCAAAGATGATCAGAAAAAAGTTATAACAGATGCTGCAGATGATGTTAAAGAAACAATCACAGACCAGCTAACTCAGCAGCATAAAGAATTAAAATCAATGCTGACTGTTGCGATTAACAATAAAGAAATTGTCCGTGCAATTGAAGATTTAAAAAAATGCTTCAAATCTAAAACCTTGGAACTCAGTGAACTTCAAGCAGAAGAAGATATCGACCAAAATTCTGATGATATATCAAGTGAAACATTTGAAGAAGATTTTGGGGCAAATCAATACGAAAAAGCATTTGAAATTGACAAAAATGCTCAAATTATTGAAGAAATCAGAGAGGATTTTAACAAGTTTTCAGAACTCATAAAAGATTTGTCTGATGATAACTCTGAAATTGAAGAAGTTCTAAATGTTATTAAAAGCAAGATGGATTCTATATCTGTAGTTAAACAGGAATCTGATTTCCTTGAAATAATTGAGGACTCGGATGAAGCTGAATTTGATGATGCGGATAATGAGGATTCAGAAGACCTGCAAACAGAAACTGAATCTGAACCTGTTATTGATGAAGCCAGCTTTGAAGATGAAGAGGAAACAACTGCCGATGAAAGTCAGGACAGCGAAGAACCTGAAAAAGTTCTTGTAGGCAGCGGAAACTTTGATTTTATCAAAGCACTGAACTTCCTAAAACAAGATATCCTAAAATTGCAAAAAGATGTCGATAAAGTAATCTCTAAAGAGGATCAAAAGAAAGTTTCAACAAGTCTTTCATCAATCCCTACTCTTGGAAATGATAATCTTTTGATGAGCTTAAATAACAAAATCGAGCAGTTAACCAAGGTTATCAACCCTAAAGAATGGCTTGGCGAGATTAAAACATACATTGCTGACGATGAAATCCACACAATGCTTGAAGAAATCAGCGGAAAGATCGATATATTGACGCTTTCTGATAACTCTGAATGGATTGCTGAAATAAAACAAGCTTTAGATCAGCTTAACTCATCCGATGCAGCAGGAAGTTCCGATCCGCATATTCAATCAATGCTTGCCCTAATCAACGAAAAAATTGATATTCTTGCAGCATCTGATGATTACGATATGATTGAAGAAGTCAGAGATGCCATTGAAGAAATGGATCAAAGACAAAATTCAGAAACTCAAAAAGCTCTTAATATCATTAATGAAAAAATCGATATTATTGCAGCTTCTGATAATACTGATAACTTTGAAGATATTAAAGATATTCTGGGTTCAATCGAAAGCAAGATTAGTTCAGCACCTGCGCATTCTTCAGAACAATCTAATAACCTTGATGACATTAAAGATATCCTAGATTCAATTGAATATAAAATTGACTCTGCAGCAGATTCTGAAACATCTAATAATATTGAAGATATTAAATATACATTATTAAATGTTGATGAAAAAGTAGATTCTGTTAAAAAGCTTTCTGAAGCTGACGCAAAAATAACTTCAATGCTTGAAGATTTGAACCATAAAATTGATAACATTTCAAATGATGGCGATAATTCAACAAAAAAAGGATTTGAAGATATCAAAGCTCTTATTATGGCTCAAATGGATTACATTGACAGCCTTGATAAGAATAACAAAACTGATGCTGTTAAGAAATGTTTAAAAGAACTTACCGCTGAAGTCAATAACCTCAATTCAAACGAAAACACCAAAAAGATTCAATCAACAATCCGTGACATGAAAGAATCGATTATGGCTGCGGTTGTAACCATTTTTGAACAAGTATCGTTTGTTGAAGAATCTGAAGATATTAAAGATTTTGTTGAAGAAAAAACAGATGAAATCAACCAGAATTTGGCAGCGGTTACAAGCCAGTTAAAACAGATTACAAGCACTGAAGACGGCCCGGATTACACATATTCTATGCAGGATATCGAATCAGATCTGGCAAAACTTCGTCTTGCTTTAAATGATCTTCAAACCAATGAACAAGAAAACAATACCGTCAAATTAACATCAATTCTTGAAAATATCAATCAAATCGGAACAACCGTTTATGACTTGCAAAACTCATTAACTAAAGAAGAAGTTTTTGGACTAAGAATCAAATTTGACAGAATTAACACTGATATCAAGAGTTTGAATGCCCTTACAAATCAGTTAATTCAAAAATCAAAAGAGTCTTGCATCGCTTTTGAAGATTTTGGAAAAGTTATTACAAACCAACTTACTAAAAAAGTTGATAATGTGACAAAACTTCTTGAAACTTCTAACGCTTCAGATAAAGTTATGCGCCAAGCTCTTATTTATATGGGGGAATGGATTGATTCGACAAGCGAAAGCATGAACAAAATATCAACAAATTCTGATGAAATTATTGATATTAAATCAGCAATCGAAGGTATCAAAAAAACAGTTCCGGAGCAAACAGATATTCTAAATTCTATTGAGGAAAAATTCGACGAGCAGCAGGAACGTCTTGCCTATTTTGAAAAACAAATAAGCAAACTGGGCGGACTCGAAGATAGGTTTGAAGAACAGCAGGAACGAATAGACCGTCTTGAGGTTGCTCTGGAAAAAATTCTGTCTGCAGTTGAAGATATTGATGACTCTAAAGTTACAAGAAAAATTGACAAGATAGACAAACAGATTGCGAAATTAAGTACTAATATAGAAAAACTAACATCTTATGTTGACTAGGAATTTAATAAAAGATCTAAATAATGCCCTGACAAGTAAAAATGTACTTTCAACCCCGGAAGAAAGGTATGTTTATGCTGTCGATGCTTCTAACGACCCCTACACAAACAAGACACTACCTGATGCAGTAGTTTTTGTAGAGTCAATCGAACAGGTTCAGCAGGTTGTAAAAATTGCAAACAAACATATTACACCGATAATATGCAGAGGTGCCGGCACGAACACCGTCGGAGCCTGCGTTCCTACTAATGCCGGAATAATTTTAAATTTTTCAAAAATGAATAAAATTATTGAAATTAACCTGGAAAACATGACCGCAAGAGTGCAGCCAGGAGTTATTGTAGGAGATTTACAGCAGGCAGTCGAAAAACTCGGGCTTTATTATCCGCCTGACCCGTCAAATCTTAAAGTTTCTACAATCGGCGGAAGCATTGCGCAAAATTCAGCAGGTGCAAGATGTTTTAAATACGGCGCGACAAAAGACTATATACTTGATATGCTTGTTGTAACTGCAGACGGACAGCTTATCAGAACTGGCTCAAACACCATGAAAAATGCCGCAGGGTATAATCTTGGTAGTCTGTTTATAGGTTCGGAAGGGACTTTAGGAATAGTTGTTGAAGCAACATTGAAACTGATAACAAAACCTCAGGCATCTCAGGTTATTATGGCATATTTTGACACAGTTGAAGATTCAATAACTGCAGTTAATAAAATTATCGCAAAACAAATTTGCCCAACGACAATAGATTTTATGGATAAAAATGCAATTCAAACAGTTGAAATGTTTTATCCGACAGGTCTTTTATGCAATAAAGAAGCAGCATTGATTATAGAAATTGACGGTTTTAAATCAACAATAGATGAGCAGCACCAAGTTGTCTGTTCAATATTAAGGGAAAATTCTGCCTCTAGCATTCAATATTCAACAAATAAAGAGGAAGCTGATAAAATCTGGTCGGCAAGACGATCTTCAATGGCTGCCTGCACAAAATTAAGACCAAATGTAACAACAGATGACGTGATTGTACCAAGGGAAAAACTTGCAAAACTGGTTAAAGGTATCCAGGAAATATGTTCTCGCCACGAATTGAATATGTGTATGGTTGGACATGTCGGAGATGGCAGTGTTCACCCGCAAATCCCGATTGATTATAATAACAAAGATGAATATAAACGCTACAAAATCGCAAAATCAGAGATTTATCACCTGACAGTAAAGCTTGGCGGAACAATCTCAGGGGAGCATGGAATCGGATTAGAGAAAATGGCTTATTTACCAAAAGTTGTTGAAGGCGGGGCTCTGGACTATATGCGCCAAATAAAAAAAGTATTTGATCCGAAAAACATCCTCAATCCATACAAAATCTTCTAGGTGCTCGCCACAGCGGATTTTGGCAAGTGCGCAGTGTCACGAAGTGACCCAGCACGTCCAAGTGAAAAATAATCGCAAAATCAAAAAATTACCACACCTGCCTTAATATTTAGATTAGCTAACTTGAAAAAGAATTACTACTGTGATATCCTTTAAGTGCTGAAATATATTAAAGAAAGAAGGATAATATGTCAGAAGTCAGAGTTAGAATAGCACCGTCACCAAGCGGCAATTTACACATTGGTACGGCTAGAACCGCACTGTTTAATTACCTTTTTGCAAAGAAAAATAACGGTAAATTTATTTTAAGAATTGAAGATACAGATGCTGATAGAACATCTCAAGAATATATTGATAATATTTTTGACAGTTTAAAAGCTTTAGGACTAAACTGGGACGAAGGTCCTGATGTTGGCGGTCCGTACGGTCCATATACTCAATCAGAAAGATTTGATATCTATCCTGAATACGTTCAAAAACTTTTAGACTCAGGTTTTGCTTATGAATGTTTCTGTACCCCTGAAGAACTTGAACAGGAAAAAGAAGCAGCAACTGCAGCTAAAAAACCTTATGTTTATACTAAAAAATGCGAAAACTTAACAGAAGAAGAAAAAGCTAAATTAAGAGCAGAAGGCAGAAAACCTGCAATCAGATTTAATATTGCAAAAGCTCAAAAGGCTTTCCACGAGTCTTCAATATTAGAATTTGAAGACCTTGTAAAAGGTAAACTTCACATGGATACAGACCTATTAGGCGATTTTGTTATCCAAAAATCAAACGGAGCCCCAACATATAACTTCGCAGTTGTAATCGATGATGCTTTGATGAAAATATCTCACGTTATCAGAGGGGAAGACCATATTTCAAATACCTATAAACAAATACTTATATTTGAAGCTTTAGGTTTTGAAGTTCCAAAATTCGGACATTTAGGTATGATTTTAGCACCTGATAGAAGCAAATTATCTAAACGTCACGGCGCAACAGCTGTTTCAGACTTTGTTAAACAAGGTTACTTAACAGAAGCTCTAATCAACTTTGTTGCACTACTTGGCTGGGCTCCATCTGACGGCGAAGAAATTAAACCTGTTCAAGAAATCGCAAACGATTTTAGAATAGGCGAAATCTCTTCATCAAACTCCATTTTTGAATATGATAAATTAAAATGGATGAACAGCCATTATATCAAAATGCTGCCTATGGATAAATTGAAAGAAATGTTAAAACCGTATTTGACACAGTACAATCTTAACGAATTGACAGATGCACAATATACAAAAATGGTTGAAATTACTATGGAACCATTAACGCTGCTATCAGATATTACAGAAGCTGTTCCGTATTTCTTCGGCAAAGATGTTGAAATTGAACCTGAAACCCAAACAGGAACTCTTGATACAGAAACTGCCCAAAGTGTTCTAAAAGATTTTGTAGAAAAAGCAAAAGACTGGGAATGGACAGAAGAAAACCTTCACGAAGTTTTGGCAGACTTTAGAGCAGAATGGAAAGAAAAAGGCGGAATCAAGCCAAAAGTTACAATGTGGGCAGTAAGAGCGGCAATTACAGGAAGAACAAAAGGTGCAGATATGGTTGGAATTCTTGAAATTCTTGGCAAAGAAACATCTATATACAGAGCTCAAAAAGCTATTAAAGCCGCTGTATAAATTTATAAAACACTTACTAATGAAAAAGATCGATCAGTTTAATCGGTCTTTTTTATTTATTGTAAACAATTGTAAAATTATTATCAAAAAAACTAAAGTTCTAACCTCAAATGTCCGACATATAAAATGTGGTTACGAAAACTGAAAGAGGACAAAAATGAATTTTAACTTTAATGAAACTGAACTTTTTGAACACAAGCACAATGAATTAAATGATTCAAATACTTATTTAATTCTGTCTAAAAATGAAAATGTTAAGACAACAGATATGGAAAATATTATTCAAATCATTGATGAAACAGGCACAGAAGTAAATTGTACGTACGATAAATTTGTGGAAATTTTTGATGAGGAGGGCTTAGCAGGCTTTATAATGTAAAAATTGAATAACAAAAAGTTTGAATAAAAGAGATGTCTTAAAACGGCATCTCTTTTTGACTGTAAAACAAATTTAAAAATTTTATGCTAGTATTATTTTATGAAGGAATTTAAGCACTACACCGTTATGAAAAATGAAGCCGTTGATGCATTAGAATGCAAAGACGGGCTTATTTATGCAGACTGCACCCTGGGCGGCGGCGGCCACAGCGAATTGATATTAAAAAGAATTTCTCCTAACGGAAAACTGGTTTCATTTGATATCGATCAAGATGCAATTGATGCCGCCTCTGAAAGATTAAAAGATTACAAAAACTTAACAATTGTAAAAAATTCTTATACAAATATTAAGCAAGTTTTTAAAGATTTAGGAATTGAAAAAATCACAGGCGGAGTTTTATTTGACCTTGGTGCGTCTTATCACCAGCTTACCAAGCAAGAACGCGGGTTTTCTTTTTCAAAAGAAGCACCGCTTGATATGAGATTCAACATGGATTCTGATTTTTCAGCATACGATATTGTAAACGGATACAAAGAAGAAGATTTAGTAAAAATATTTTCTGAATACGGCGAAGAGCGTTTTTCCAAAAGGATTGCAAGAGCCATCGTAGAAAGAAGAAAGACAAATCCTATAAATACGACAACAGAACTAGCCGGGTTGATTGTAGATTCCACCCCGAAAGTAAAATCAGCTATACACCCTGCTACAAGAGTATTTCAGGCCATCAGAATCGAAGTAAATCATGAGTTACAAAATGTTAAAAATACATTAAATGATGTATTGGATTTATTAGACTTTGGTGCTATAATTAGTGTAATAAGTTTCCATTCACTTGAAGATCGGGTTGTTAAACAAGTGTTTAAATATCATTCAACACGTTGTCATTGTGAAAAAAATCAAATGATTTGTAATTGCCCTCCACCAATCTTGGAGTTAATAAATAAAAAACCTATTACGGCAACAGAACAGGAGATTAAGGAAAACCCACCTTCTCGGAGCGCAAAACTGAGAGCAGCAAGGTGCATAAGAAGGTAAAACGGTTATAGAGTTTATTGGCAGGTAGTTTAGGGAATGAATTTGAATTCATCAAGAGTTAGAATAGAAGAGCAAGAATTACTTTACAGACAAAGTAGTTATAATTCCAATCCGGTTAAAGATACAGTTGTTGAAGGATCTTTCTATCAGGAAGCTCCTGTTACAATAAGAGAGATGGTTACAAGAAAAATCAATAAATCATTGTGTTTTTGCTTAGGTATAACAATCGCTGTTACGTTTGTTAGCTACTATATTGCAATGAATTATGAAGCAAAATTAAATACTCTTGATAACGAAATTGTCAGACTTAATGCCGAAAACCAGGATTTACAGGCTGAGTTGGACAAATATAAATCGTTCAACAATGTGGATAACAAAATAGGGGAATACAACCTGCTTCAAAAAGCTGAAAAAGTAATTGAGGTTACAGCCCTAAACTCAGCTCAAAAAACCGCTTCTGAGCCGGTTAAAACAGCAGCAAGCAATGTAAACTGGGCGATAGGTTACTAATTAACAAATTTAAAAGCATATAAAAATTTCACTAATCCGGTTTTGAAAGCCGGATTTTTTAGTTATATTACGCTTTATTACAAAATCCTGCATACTATAGTAGTAAAAATCCCATACTTTAGTAGGAATTTTTTCAAAAGGCGCTAAAGTTTTTAAAAATTATGCCGTATATAAAAATAGAAGGCACGTATTTATAAGGAAAAATTATGGATAAAGAAGAGAAAAAGCAAGCAGGGGTTTCACTTTTCGGACAATCAGAATTTCTAACAGGTTCAGACCCTTTAGAAGAAATGTTTGCGCTTAACCTTGGTGATTTTATTTCAGAAACATTAATTTCTGAAGATTTGGCTAAAAAAATCAGTGTTAATGCCAATAAAAAAGAACGTCTTCAAAACCAGTTAAAAGAGTTGACAGATATATACTCTTCTAAAAATACTTTATGTGTTCTGAATTTTACATCCGGAGAAGAACATGCCATTTATACATCTATTGCTAAAACTATTGTACAAATGGTTGAAGTTGAGGAGTGCAATATTCACCTGATAAAAGAAGGTAAACTTGTTCCAATCGGGTTATCTAACGAGGCAGCAGATGGTAATTCAATCACAATTACCGACCTGTTATATAATGAAATAATTGAAAAAGGCAGTTGTACTTATATTGCAATGCGCAGCTCTACAATGCCTGTAGGCATGATAGAAATCAAATCAGAAAATAAAATTGATAAAGATTTTGCAGAATTAGTATTAAGTATTGCAAACCTTTTAGGAACAACTATCACACTTCAAAATGAAGTTGAAGTCACTAATCATTTAATAAATGATACTCAAACTTCAGAAATAGAATTAAAACAGGCAAGAGCAGGCTTAACCGGTTTAATCGGTGATTTATGCGATTATCAGCAAAACTTTGTAGAAGCTTTAGCTACAGCGGTTGACCGTAAAGGACAGTACACAGTTTCACATTCAAGAAACACTGCTAAATTAGCAAGAAGTATCTGTAAAAAATTAGGATTGAATGAAAAAACAACAGATTTAATTTACTATGCAGGTTTATTACAAAATATAGGCAAAATTACTCTTCCGGAAAAGATTTTTGCAACAAACGGAAAACTTTCAACCGAAGAACTTGAAAAAATCCAAAACCATACAAATGTCGGAGTTAACCTTCTGATGAATATAAATTTCCTATCAGAAGTTGTACCATACATAACATATCACACAGAACGTGTTGACGGCTCAGGAACTCCTGATGGTTTAAAAGGGCAATCTATACCGCTTGGTTCAAGAATCATTGCAGCAGCTGATGCGTATTCTGCAATGACATCGGATAGACCATACAGAAAAGCTATGGCGAAAGAAAAAGCAATTGAAATTATAACCTCAGAAGCCGGCAAAAAATGGGACAAAGATGTTGTAAATGCTTTATTACAAGTTATAAACTAAGAATTAGGAGACATAAGAAACGGCGCGGACAAAGTTTTTGTCCGCGCCGTTTAATTCATTACAATATAAAATTTACTTAGTTTCAATAAATTCAACATTTGGTGAAAACTCTTGAGTTTCACCGTTTATATTCAATTTATTAACAATATTTGCACGTTTTTTACGGAACAACATATCTACAAATGCTTCAAGTCGTGTAACAAAACCAGCTTCTCCGGTTTGTTCATCTATTGTAAGATTTAACAACGGTTTGTTAAACTGTTTAGCACGGCGGGTAATACGTTCAACCATCAAAGAATCCGGTCCGCAGCCAAATGCTGTAATTGTAATAACACCATCAACTTTATTATCTTTCAAATAGTGTCCTGCACTGCCTGTCATTTCATCTTCATTTGCCCAATATTTTTCATTACCAAGACTTGAAATACCTTCATCAAGCTGCTCTGAAGACAACTGCAAAGAAGTACAAACCTCAACATCCATTTTTTCAAGCTTATCTAAAACCTTCATACAAACTCTCTCATCATAGATATTATACCCGTGACCGACAAGAGCTATTGAAATAGGATATTCTTTTGTTTTATTTGCAATAACAACTTTTCCCTGAAGAGCATAACTCAAAGCTTTTGAATAAGGCATACCTGATTTTGACATAACCTGGAAATTGTTATAGCATCTCCAGCCTGCTTTTGAAGCTTTTTTAATAAGATTCATATCAGTAATCCCAAACGGTTTTACAGCTTCAGCCAAAAACTCATATAAACCTTGATTTTTTTCAGATTTATCAAGAGTAGCTTCAATCATTGTAAACGGCTGTTTAATAACATTTCTTACCAAATCCGGCAAGCCTCTTATTTTTGAGCAGTTATAAATTTTATGATCAATAGATTGAAGAGAGGGTACAAAAATTTTATCTACACCTTTGTTTAACAAATTCAAGATATGACCGATGTACACCTTGATAGGAAGACATGTTTCTGTAACAACAAGTCCAGCCCCATCTGACATTGTTTGTTTTGTCGTAACATCAGATAAAATAATTTTTATACCAAGGTCATTAAAGAATCCGAAATAAAACGGATAATTATTATAAAATGACATTGCTCTCGGGATACCTATAACTTTTTCTTCGCATTTTGATTGAGTCATGACTATCAATTTCCTACTTAAAATCTTACTATATATATAATAGCCCAAAAAAATATTTTTTGACAGCAGATAACATATTATTTAACATTTTGAACATAATTAAAAAATTTATTCAATAAAATAGGAATAAATTTAGAATCTAAAGAACTGAAATCGAAGACAAATTCGTTAATTCCGGCATTTGACAACTCTTTAATATTTGAAAAGTTTTCCAAAATTTTATCATCAAACATATGCATTCGGCAAAAACCATCACAAACAAAAGGCAGCAATTTATCCAATGATGGATCTTTTAAAGCATATTGTCCGTTATAACAAGGAGCTTTACATGATAGTCTTGAAACAATTGCGCTATCGTTATTTAAAGGGCATAATCCCATACTGGAAATTCGACTGTTACCAGCGATTGTATATTTTTTATTCGGAATATCATTTTTTATTTTCTTCAAAGTTTTAAGAGTTGAATTGTAGTCTTTAAACGAAGTAAAATCAATTGTATCAATAGAAGAAAGAGCATTTAAACATTTAATAGACATACTATTTAAAAGATTAATTCCCTGCCCTATTTCAAACGGAATATGATTGATTTCCGAATCATTAATGAATGCCCAAAAGTAGCCAATATTATTTATAATCAAAGAATCCGGAAACGGTTCCGATAATAAAAGATTTTTTTCGTACTCATAGACACGGTCAAAATCCCGTTCAATAAGAATTGAAGGAGTTGAGAGCTGAAATTTTATCCCGTGAATTTTGCAGAATTTTTTTACAGTTGTAATAACTTCTGAAAAACTGTTATTTGCAAGATCCGCGGTAGAAACGATTTCGCCGTACTCTATTGAATAAATCGGATTACAACCGACTGCTTTGATATATTTATCAAGCTCTTCAATGTGAGATAGAGAAGTTAATCGCAAATTCACTCTATAATCTTTGGAAATATCAGTACAAGTTTCAACAGAATCACTTTCCTGTTCCCAATTAAATGCCTTAATATTCCTGCTAAATTTGAAATCTTTACCATCTGCACTAACAATATCTCCGGAAAAATGGTTGGTCATATAATTACATTTCCGAACATGTTTAAACGGAAGTTTCTGCTTTTTAAATAATTTAGGTTTATCAAGGATTTTTTCAATAAGTTCAATCCCTTCTAAAATATCCTCAGAGGTTGGGAATTTGCCTTTAATAACAACACTGTCAATAGCGCCGAGTTTTATTATATCCTCAGCACACCAAGGCAGGTTATCAGAATCTATCGCCAACGGAAGTTTGGTAAACTTTTTAATTTTAGCGATATTTTTCAAATAAATCTCTTCAGTAATAATTATCCCGTTAACCTTATGGAAACTATTGATAAAATCGATTCCTGACAAGTTATGTATATCAAAATATGAATCTGCAATAACCTTAAATGGCAGCTTAAAAACTTTTATAGCTTCTAATACGGCATAACTGTTTATAAAAATTCCATCAATACCTGAAGTTTTCAAATACTTTAAAAACTTTTTAATCTCCGGCAATTCTTCTTCAATAATATCGTGTTTGAAATTTACAAAAATACGGGAATCGACTTTTTTTGCACATTCAACAAACTCATTTATATACTCAAAATTCCCGTTCAAAAACTTTGTATAATAGACGTAATAATCGCGACAGCGGGTATTTTGAGCAAAACACAAAATATCATCAGGTTTTTTAACAGGTGCAGTAATACTAATCTCTTTCATAAGATTATTGTATCACAAATTCTATGCTTTAAACTTTGAAAGTAAATTTGAATTATCTGAAGATTTTACAGAAGGTTCTGATTTTTGAACTTCGCCGTCATTAGAATAATCTGCATAATGTTTATAGTTTTCGAGTTCTTTTAATGCAAGCATATCAGCAACTCTTGAAGCTTTTTTCTGAGCCTTTGTTGTATAAATATCAATTAAGATAACAGGAAGTATCATAAATGCAAAAGGTGTCATAACCTTTGCCATAGTTTTAAGCATGCCGGAATTTCTCACGGCCGCAGGATTTTTAAACATATTCATCATCATAGCCGTAGATACACCCATTGCAGCAAGAGAGCCAAAAGTAGCTACTCCTTGTTGGGCAATTGAGCCCATTGCTTCTACACTTTCAGAATATGCTTGAGATTTTTCATCAACTTTATTGAAAGTTTTAAACATATTCATTTGTAGAACTTTTGCATCTTTAATCTGTTTATCAGTCAATTCTAACTTCTCAACAGCTTTATGGAATTTCATATCTTCCACAGATTTTGTTTTTCTATATTTTTGATATTCTTTATTATCTTTTACAAGTTGCGTAAAAAACTTAAAGATATTAGGTTTTTTAGCTCTTTGCGGTAAATTTACATCGGTCATAGTATCAGAATCTTTTTTATCGACATAAACTAAAGATGCCGGATTATCCAACATTTCCTGTCTAACCTTAAAACGTCCGATACGAGAAGCTTGTTTTTGAACCTGAGCCGCATATATCCCCATTACTAGAGGAATTGCCGCACCAACAGCCCAAGGAATAACTTTAGCAAATTTATTGCCGGATTTAACCTTCATAAGTTTAAGAAGTTTATTTGATACCCAGCCCACTAAACCTCCGGTACCAAGAGCAAGAGTTGTCAATGTATTTGTTGCAAGTTCTGCATTTTCGGCATAATCCTGAGATGCAACATCCATCCGTCTCACAATATCAGATAATATCTGCTGATCGCGCTTTGCATTTTTTATCTGTTCTGGCGTAAGTGGTTTATCAAACTGCTTTTCACTTTCTTTTAGTTTTGCATCAAATTCTGCTTTTTGTTTAGAATATTGTCCATCTTCAGAAAAATATTTTTTCAAAGTTTTAATTGCGCTAAAAGGATTTGCACCTAATCCTTTTTTCTGCTCTATACGTTTTTTATCCCTATCATCAAGTTCTATACTTTTGGCATCTTCTTCTGCTTTTTTGCGCTGCTCAGGGGTTAACAAAGCAAATATTGCCGGATTGTTTAAATCTTTACGCATAGCTTCAAATCTGCCTTTTCTTGAAGCTGAAACCTGAGCCTTTGTAGACCAAACTATTGCAGGAAAACTTGCTGCTGCACCAATTAACATACCTATTATAGACGGTACCATTGATACAATCATTTCAACACCCATACTATTTTTAGAAAACTTAGATGCCAGTTTCTTAATAGCTTTACTATTTGCAAACGGCAGCCCTGCCACCATTCCAAGCGTAGTTGCTAAACCAACGATTTGTCCTGTTGCAAATTCGGTTGCAACCTCCATATCCTCAGCATTAGCCTGCGAATATTCATCCATTACATCAATTGCGTGTAATAAAGTTTTACCGCGCTCAATATCATCAGAATTAATTTTATCTGGGTTACGCTTTAAATATTCAAGTTTTTTAGCTCTGTTCAAATCCTGTTCATCTCGCCATTGCGGATAATCAGGCAAGTATTTTTGATAAGCTTTATAATTATTATATACGTCCATAGTGCTTATTGTAAATAATCTCAATATCAAAAATTGCTATATTGTGAAGATTTGTAAAGCTAAATTTATTCAAAAAGGCAATTTTCTGACTCAAAAAAACTTTATCATTATATAAGGAATATCTAGGATATATTTTTTACAGGAACAGGATAAACAAAATCAATAGGGAGGACTTCGCATATGGGCGTTGGCGCAGAAGATTACATCGATAAGATGCTGGTACAAAAATACCAAGAAGAAAAAGTTGACAATCACGATACTATGGAATCAATGGTTGACCCAAATAAAATGATGGAAGCAATGAATGATTACGCATCCACTTTGAGAAATATGATGGAATTGCGACAGAGATTGAACATTGCTTGCTATGCAATAAACGCACGAACCGCAAGATATCAAAAATCTTTGGGACAGCGATAAAAAAAGTTTTGTGTTGAATTGTGCCTATTTTTGCGCAAAAATAGGAAAAACAAGGAGACACACAATGGGAAAAATTATCCTGGGCTCATCTTCTCCCAGAAGAGCCGATATTCTAAAAAAACTAAAATTGGATTTTGTAATTATTCCGTCTTCTTATGTAGAACCACATGACCAGACGGATTTCTCTTATGAGTATGTAGAAAACCTTGCTTATAATAAAGCTCTTGATGTTGCAAATTCCATAAATGAAAAAGCCACCGTCATTGGTGCTGATACTATTGTCGTTATAGATAACAAAATTCTGGGCAAACCTAAAGACAAAACTGAAGCTACAGAAATGCTGCAAAACCTTTCTGATAAAACTCACTTTGTAGTAACAAGTATTGCCCTGATAGATTCTGAAACCAAAAGAGCCGTTACCCAATCCACAACAACCTCTGTTACATTTGAAAAACTTACAGATTCTCAGATTGAAGATTATATAGAAAACTTCAAACCTTTTGATAAAGCTGGTTCATACGGAATACAAGAATTGCCTGACGGATTTGTAAAAGAAGTTAATGGCTGTCTTGATAATGTTATAGGACTGCCTTCTAAAACATTATTAAAAATGCTTAAAGATTTTTAGAAGTTAAAGAAAAAAACTTTAAGCCCGAGCGGCAAAAGCGTAAAGCTTTTGCCGCTCGGTCACCCCTTAGAAAATAAACAAACTATACCATACCTTCTTTAACAGCCTTAACAGCAGCCTGCACTCTATCATTTACACACATTTTTTGCAAAATAGAACAAACATGAGCTTTAGCTGTATGAACACTTACAATCAATTCTTTTGCAATTTCAGTATTACTTTTCCCAGCCACAAGGTGCCTTAAAACTTCAAACTCTCTTTCTGTTAACGGAATTCTTGTCTGATCCGAAACCTGATTATTTAATAATCCGGCATTTTCAACTTTTGGAATAGATTTCAGCGCAAGATTTGCCACCATTGAATCAATCCAGCAGACACCTTGAGATACATCTCGGATAACATCTGCAAGTTTTGAAGGGTCTATGTCTTTCAAACAATAAGCATTAGCTCCTGAACTTAGTGCTGCTACAACTTCTTCTTCCCTGTCATGAGATGTCAATGCAATAATCTTGGTTTCTGAAGAAAATTCACGAATTTTTACCATTGCTTCAATACCGTTCATAGTAGGAAGCCCTAAATCCATCAACACCACATCGGGATTTAGTCTTTTAATTTGTTCAATCCCATCTATAGCATCTTCGCATTCTGCAACAACATTCAAATCAGGATTTGCATT
>URYF01000009.1 GCA_900551965.1 uncultured bacterium | reverse complement strand
CTTACTATAAGCTGGTCAAAAGTTCCCATCTCTCGTTCCCTTGCTACGGATAACGCTGTTAACAATAACGTCAAAACAACAGACAAAAGCGCAACAATTATTGTCAAAATATACCATCTATATTCAAGATTCGGATTATACCAATTTCTTACAACAACATTTATAGATGCACCATTTCCTTGAACTATAGAGCGGTTATAATCCGCAATTATTTGAGAAGCATAAGAACTTGCAATAGATGATGAATTTGTCTGCCTGCCATCTCCGATAACAAGAACAGATACAGGCTTTTGTGCTTTAACCGATTTTGAAAAATCATTATCTATATATATTCCAAGTTGAACCTTTTGGTTATCAAGTTTGTTTTGAAACTCTTTTTCGGTATTAACATAATAAAAATTTCTAAACCTTGGAGAATTTTCAAACCCTGAAAGAAGTTCCCTCGACTCAACCGAATTATCACGATCAATTACAACCGTATCAATATTTTTAACCTCCATTGTTATAGCGTTTGCAAAAACAACAAGCTGCATAAGAGGAAGTGCTATGATAATTCTTCTGGATTTGGGATCTTCCCAGATTGTAATAAATTCTTTTTTTATAAGAGCAAAAACCCTTCTAAGACTATCTATAATCATTTCACAAGCCTCATATCCGTATTCTTATATACAAGTACAAAAAGAAATAAACCCAAAACCGTTAAAAATATCGAATTTATAATTACAATCTGCCAAACCGTACCCGCCATAAATTCACTTTCGATAAATGTTATATAGTATCTTGGCGGGATAATTCTGGTTAGATATTGAAAAATCATTGGCATAGAATTTATAGGAAACATTAATCCGGAAAGCATTAAAGCCGGCAAAAAACCTATACCTAATGAAACCTGGCTTGCCAAAAATTGATTTTTAAGTTTTGTTGAAATTAAAAGCCCTATTCCAAGTGATGTAAAAAGAAAAAGTGCACTTACGAAAAACAATACAAAATAACTTCCCCGAAATGGCACCTGAAACACTTGCGTACACATAAATACGCAAAACGCCATTGAGCACATTCCAAGTGTAAAATAAGGGATATATTTACCAAGAACTATATCAATTTTACGTATTCTTGTACTTAATAAAGCCTCCATAGTCCCACGCTCCCACTCTCTTGCAATAACTAAAGAGGTCAATAAAATTCCAATCAAAGTCATTGTAATAGCAATAGACCCGGGCAAAATAAAATAATGACTGTTTAAATCCTGATTATACCAGAATCTGATTTCAGGAGTAACAACAGGTTTTTGCATAAGATGTTTATACCTGCTTGTTAAAAGCCACTGATTACTTATTTGCAGAGCATAATTTTGAACATAATTTGCCGTATTAACTTCTGACCCATCTGTTATAACCATCAAATCCGCACTTTGTGAGCGTGCCAATTTTGAAGAAAAATCATTAGGAATGATAATCGCACCTTTTAATTTTGAACGTACAATTCCTTTAGCCAAATCCTGTTCATTATCATAAACAACGGAATTCACATACTTACTATGTCCGAAAGACTTAACAAGGGTAGAAATTTCCGGTGTCATATCATCATTTTTTATACCCATAGTAACTTTTACGGAATCAAGATTTATACCGTACATATAAATCAACAGCGAAACAAGCGGGAGTATAAATGCAATAATAATACTGCTTGGATCCCTTCTAATCTGTATAAATTCTTTCCAAATTAATGCAGAAAGTATCTTCATTATTTTTCTGACTCCTTAATTAATTTTATAAAAGTTTCTTCCATATTATCAGCTTCTGCCTGCGCTTTTAACTCAGCAGGTGTGCCGACAGCAATAGTCTCCCCGTGATAAAACAAACTTATCCTGTCGCAATACTCTGCCTCGTCCATAAAGTGAGTAGTAACAAGAATTGTGACCCCTTTTTGAGCAAGTGAAGTTATATGATTCCAAAACTCACGTCTTGCAATAATATCAACCCCTGATGTAGGTTCATCAAGAAATAATATCGGCGGATTATGAATCAACGCGCAAGCTAGCGACAATCTTTGCTTATACCCAAGCGGCAAGTCTTCTGATTTTTGATTTTGAACATCATTAAAATCAAAAACCTCCAAAATTTCATCAATTCTTTTTTTCCAGAATATTAATTCCGTAAGCTGAAGCAAAGAACTCCAGATTTTGACGGACAGTCAGCGAGCCGTACAAGGAAAACTTTTGTGCCATATAGCCAAGTCCTGCTCTGGCTTTACTGGGATTTTTCAAAATATCAATTCCCATAATTTTTGCAGTACCAGCACTTGGTTTTGTTAATCCGCACATCATCTTGAATGATGTTGACTTGCCTGCGCCATTTGGTCCTAAAAGCCCAAAAATTTCACCTTTATTTATACAAAAAGAATTATTTTTTACAGCGTGAAAATCTCCGTATTTTTTCTCAAGGTTAGATGCTTCAACAGTACAGGTTATATCAGAATTAAGGGGAGTATAGTTTTCTGCGATTTTGGATTTTACAGGATTATAGCCGCCCATCAAATCAATAACTTTCTGCTCAAATTCCTGCGAAGTTTGCGCCAACTTGTGAGGTTCACCGTTATAGATAATTTTACCTTTATCTAAAACTACAGCATTATCAAAACTATGAGCTTCATCTAAATAAGCGGTTGACCATAAAACAGTAGTATTTGGATTAATTAAATCTCTGACCATTTTCATCAAATCTCTGCGAGATATCGGATCAACTCCGACAGACGGCTCATCAAGCACTAAAAAATCAGGAGTTCCAAGCAGTGTACAGGCAAGTCCCAATTTCTGCTTCATACCCCCGGATAGCGTACCGGCAAACCTTGATTGAAACGGTTTTAAGCTTGTAAATTCCAACAATTTTTCAAAATCATGCGGAACTTCTTTCAAATCAGCATAGAGTTTCAAATTCTCAATAACTGTCAAATCCTCGTAGAGCCCAAACTTTTGCGGCATATAGCCTATCTTTTGCGAAAGTTCCGGCTTTTGAGCATACGGACTTAAATCAAGAACCGAAACCTCTCCATTATCAGGCAGCAACAACCCGATAATAAGACGTATTAATGTAGTTTTTCCGGCACCATCTGCCCCAATTAATCCTGTAATCTTACCTTTTTCAATATTGAGCGAAAGATTATCTATAGCTGTTGTTTGACCAAACTTTTTTATTAAATTTTTAATTTCTACCGTATTCATCAAGCATCTCCCCCGCCGCTTTTAAGGTGAGGGGGCTGAAGTGAGGGGTTATTTAGGTTAATTTTAATCGTTGTTGGCATACCTTGACGTAAATATTCATCAGTATCATCTATATAAACTCTTATTCTGTAAACCAGACTTGTTCTAATATCAGTTGATTGAACAGTTTTTGGTGTAAACTCTGCAACAGGCGAAATATAACCGATAGATCCTTTATATTCACGCTTACTACCGGTTTTTGGATCTATGGTATCTGTATAAACATTTACCTCCATGCCGTACTTAATATTACCCAAATCTGTTTCATTAACATAAGCTCTAATCCAAACAGGTTTAGTTTTTGCTATTGTATAAACAGGCTGGCTTTTATTAACGGTTGCACCGGGTTCCTGCACTCTTACGGTGATAATCCCGTCTTCCGGTGCGTACATTTTAGTATAATCAAGCTGATTTTTTGCAAACCTTTCAGCAGCTTGGGCTGCTTCATAATCAGCTTTTGTCTTATCTTTTGTATTTAAAAGTGTTTCGCATTCTTGTTTTGACACGGTATTATCAGCACACAGCGGAAGATTCCTGTTATATTTTGAACCCGCATCATTACTAAGTGCAAGAGTTCTTGAAACTTCAGCCTTAGATTTTTCAAGACTTGCGCTGTAATCTTTTGAATCCAAAACCGCAAGAAGATCACCTTTTTGAACACTGTCCCCTTCGTCTTTCAGCATTTTTATAATCTGCCCGGGAACCTGAAAACTCATATCAACCTGACGAATTTCTATATTACCGTACAAAGTCAGCTCATTAGGATTTTCTTTTTTTCGTGTCAAAAAGTAGCCGCAAGTAACTGCTATTATCAACAATAATAATATTAATATTTTTTTCTTCATAATTGACCTCCAACGGCTTTATATAATGTAAAATAATTAACTATTCTGCGGGTTTTTGAATTTAAAACATCTATTTCTTTAGTAAGTAAACCGGCTTCAGAAAGCAAATACTCAGGTTTTGAAATCACACCGCGATTATATTTTTTGACAGAATTTTCATAATTTTTCTTCTCATAATCAAGTTTTGCAATTGTATTATTATCAACCGAGGTATCATATTTAACAAAGCAAAGAGCAGTATTAACCTCTTTCACGGCTTCTAAATCCACCTGCTTATATTTTTCGAACAATTCTTCATATTTTGCTTTTTGATACTTCAGGTTAGCAACTTTTCTTCCACCTGCAAAAATATCTTGAGTAGCACCGGCAATTAAAGCTGCAAGCGACGATTCCCAGGAGAAAAATGACCCCGGAGCAATAGTGTTAAATGCCCATAACCCCGTAATCCTAAATGACGGCAAAAACTCTTTTCTGGCAACTCTGATATCAATTTTAGCTTTTTCAAGCATCGCTTCTGATGCCATAACATCAGGCCTTGCAAAAATCACATCAGAAGAAACTTCTTGCGGTATAACATCACCATATTCAAAATTATCAAACGAACCCCTCTGCATACTTGAGATATTATCCGCCGATTCTCCCGTTAATACAGCTAACTGCATAAGCAAAATATTGCGTTGTTTTTCAAGCTCAGCCAAGCGGCCTTTAACCTCTTCAAAATTCTGCCCGGATTTATTCAAGGTATTTGTATCAATAACCCCGCGTGAGAATTTTTTAGTATCAGAATTTAATATTTCAGAATAAATATCCAGTAATTTATTCTGACGATTTATCAATTCATCATACTGCAAAACATTAGTATAAACCGTTGCCACATCACTCATCAAAGCAAGGTAAACAGCTTTTTCTTCATACAAAGAAGCCTCGTAAACTTTTTTGGCACTCTTTGTCTTATCTCGATTTTTAAGCAAAAAATCCGGTTCATAACTTGCCATAAACGGCAAAACAAAAGCATTTTTTCTCAGTGCAAAATTATCAAGAGTAGGAACATGAATACCTAAATAATTAGCCCCGACACTAAATGATGGCAGCTCGTTACCAAGCGAATATTTTGCCTGCTGCCTGTATTGTTCAACTCTTGCCGCTGCCTGTTTTGCATCGTGGTTATTAACAAATGCCTGATTGATATAATAACTAAGACAAACATCGTTAAACCTGTCAAAAAATCCAATATTAATATCTGACTTCTCGACTGCAAAAACCCCGGCAGGCAAAAACAAAATTGCAAAAACTAACAATAACTTTTTAATCAATTTTTGCCTCCTTTAAAATTGCATCAATATAAAAAATTACATTTTCTTTTATTATTTTAATATCTTCTTGAACAAAATCTTCCTGCCCAAGGCGGCGAAGTGAAAACACCGGAAGGATTCTTGGGGAATTTATTTGTGCAATTATAAACAAAGTTTTGAAAATAACTTCTCTGTCATTTATATCTTTTTCAAAAATACACGCAATCAACTCTGCCAAATAATTAAAAACAGGCGCGCCTGCAAAAAACTCAGTGGCTTGCTGCCATTTTATCAAAAATAAAACCAAATCCTTGGAAATATTTCCCGAATATAGAAAATCAACCCCTTTTCCAACAATCGTTTTCAAAAGAAGAATTTGTTCAGATTTAGGCAACTCTGCAGGAGATTTTTCAAAATTCAAAAATGATTTAATATAAGCAGTCTGCCTTTCAATTAAATCCTCGATTATCCCTTTATACAAGTCCTGCTTACCACCCCAGTAGTAAGATATCATGCAAATATTTGCATCAGCTTCCTTACATATTTCTCGAACACTTACCCCGTCAAACCCTTTTTGAGCAAACAATCTGGTGGCTGCATCAAGTATTCGCTTTTTTGAACTATCGTCTTTTACAACCTTTTTCATATAGAGTTCCTCATTTGAATAACTATATTATAAAACAAACGTTTGATTTAATCAACCCCATACAATATATCTAAAAAAACTTAGCTAAAAACCATATTAAAAGCTGAGATTTATTTGATATTTGTTTAAGAACAACTTCATAGACTCTTCATCAAATTGCAATACCGTGTTTATGCTGCCGTTAAAGTTTCTGGTACCAATTTCTTTCATTCCAAGATTTTTATAAAAACGAACATTCTCAGGTTTATCTGTTGCAAATTTCAAAACTTTATTACCTGTTTCAAGACAAAAACTTACCATACGAGCAATTATTGCCTTGCCGCAGCCCCTGATTTCAGCATCAGAACCTTGGTTCCATGGTGCAGTGTTAAGACTCCTGCCCCAAACTTCGCCGTTATTTTGAATTTCAACATTAGCAACTGCCTGCAACCTGCCATCATCTGTGTGCAGGGTAAAATAATTTGCATCTGGATAAGTTGTCCCTGACTTATAAGGCGGCAAAATATCAGCCTCCGGATACGGCTTTTGAAGCCATTGAGCCTTGATTTCTGAGACTAGTTTTTCGTATTTAGCTGAGTCACTAAATGGTAAAATATCCTCTACATCACCAAATAAAGGCTTGCCTTCTCTGACATTTTGCAGATATACACTCTGCCCGTTTTTCAGAATATTCCAAGGCAATTCAACCCCTTGTTTTGGAACAAATTTTTCAAACTTTTTATCCTTATCTGCAAAACGCTCAATCAATTCTTCACGTTTGAGATCAAGCATTTCCATATATTTTTTATAATCCCTGTCAGCTTTTGGCTCGATTGAATAAGACCCATCTGCCATCTGTGAAATCTCATGTTGAACAGATTGTGGAAGAGATGATTTTGGAACATCAAATCTTATGCCGGCTTTTTCAATACGTTCAAAGCATTGATTGATAACACTTTCATCTGCAGACATTACAATACGGACATATCCTTCCCCGTTAGTACCAAAGACTGTTCCCGGGGTAAATGCAACTTTTGCTTTATGAAGAACATATTTAAAAAATTCATCAGAAGTAAATTCAGGAGGAACTTTCGTCCACAAATAATAAGTACCATCTGTCGGCTTTGCATCACTGCCAAGCCTATTAAGCCATTGGATTGCAACATTTTTCCGGTTTCGATATATTTGATTAACTTTATTTATGTAACCTTCTTCATCTTTAAGCGCCGCAGCCGCAGCATGCTGAACAGGTACATAAACACTGCCGCCCGATAGATATTTTGCATCAAGGAGATTATCAATATTTTCTTTATCGCTAACCGTAAAAGCAACCCTAAAGCCCGGCATACTTTGAGCTTTACTTAATGTATGAACTTCAAATGCTGTTTCTTTAGCTCCCGGCACTTGCATTATGCCGGCAGGTTTTAGACCGCTATGTGTAACTTCGCTGTTATCCATATCATGTACAATTAATGTTTTATGCTCTTTTGCCCATCTTACAGCCTCTTCAAACACTGATTTTGGCGCAAATGAACCTGTTGGATTGTGCGGATAATTTAAAATTAAAACTTTCGCATCATCAGGCATTTTCGAAAAATCAGGGAGATAACCGTTTTCAGGATTTAAATCAAATTGGACTTTTTTAAGATCATGCCTGGTAATCAAGTCATCATAAAGAGAATACCCCGGATTTGGAACAAGGATTTTATCTCCGGGATTTGCATAAGCCGTAAAAATATGATCTATAGCATCAGAAGATCCAGATGTCGCCATAACTTCAGTCCTTGGATTAATTTTTACCCCAAAGCGTTTTTCCATCCACCCCGATACCGTATGAAAAAATACACCTTCACCCTTTGGATTATTATACCTATGCGACCACAAATCGTTTACTTTATCTTTTAATATCTGCTTAGCCTTTTCCGGCGGGGTCAAATCAGGATTCCCCATAGATAAATCCACAACCGCTCTATCACCATGGAAATTTCTTGCTTTGCCGATTTCTCTTATATAAGCAGAGATTAAATAATCGGATTTTTTAAGCCTGTTTGCAGCAGGAATAATTCCCGTAAAATAAATATGCGACAATCCTGCCGGCACTTTCAAAAAATTTTTACCGACTGAATCCCCATTATTAAAACTTTGCATTTCAACTTTTTGTTGATTAAATTTTATGGGTTTATCAGATTTATTTTGTAAACCTATTTGATTTATTGCGTATATTTTCATTGTATTCTTTCTTTAGTTCTCAAACAAAATTGTATTTGTTTTTCTGTAATGCTCAACATCTGAGGCAATATAATGTGCAAGAGTATCTTCCGGGATATAGTCAAGGTACTCAATAACAGTCTTTTGTACCGGATATCTAGAGCCGTAAACTCTATTATAAACCATTTCAGCTCCTCTTATAAACTTATATGCCGCAATATTTTCCGCTGTCAGTGGAATTTCATTATTTTTAAGAAGATATTCATACTCTGAACCCTTAGTAATCTCTACTGTTAAATCACCCTTTCGAGTTGCACCCAGATAAATATCCACAGGATAAAGATCCCCAAGGGCATAAGAATACTCCAGTTTCTTACGATTTTCTTCTGACATATATTTTATAGACGGTTTTAAATAAGTTTGCCCAAATGATATTTGATTAATTTTCATAACATGTTTTCTAAAACCGCTGAAAATATTTTTTGCGCGTAATCACTTTTTACTAATTTCTGACAATATATTTATAACTTCTGATAACACAGGAGACCAGCAATTATTATCTTCTGCCTGAATAGGTCTTACAGATTTGTACCAACCGGTATCCCCATCAAGCTTGAACCACCTAAAGTTTGTATGTCTATTATAAAGCCCCAGAGTTTTAACCCCCAAGGCTCCTGCAAGATTTAAAATAACATTATCGGTTGATACAACTATATCCATATTTTTAAGCGCGCAAGCAGTATCCGTAAAATTATTAAAAGATCCGCCAAGCGAAATTATCCGCACATCAGCTTCTTCTTCTTTTGAAAACGAATAAAAATCGATATTCTCAAGCCCTAAAACCCTGAAAAATCGGGAAAATTCAATATCTCTTCCCATATAATTTGAAGATTTATTCCCCCGGTAAGAAATCCCGACTTTCAAATTATCTGAAGGTTTTATATACTTTTTGGCATAATTTTTAACAAGCTCATCATCAATTTCAAGATATTTTTCACAATACGGTAAATTCTCAGAACGTGCATCAACAACAAACGGAGCATCTAAAAGCGCCATATCAACATCATAATCCAATTCGGATAAATCAATATTACCCGGTAAAACCTCAATCCCATCAGAAACAATTTTTGAAGACTTAATCAAATCATACAAACTTTCCTGAACAACAAAAATAACTTTTCTTGCGAGATTTTTCAACAACGGCACAAACCTGCAATACATAAAAGTATCACCATATCCTTGTTCATAATGAACTAGCAAGGTTTTATCAGAGATATCCGAAACTAAATCCCACCGCTTCGCCTCATCTGCTGATATAGGATATTTTAAATTTTTATCTTCAACATTAAATCTGTGTCTAAAATATTTATGCCCGTTTTCAAAATCACCGCAGCTTATTAAAAAAGAACCATAATTATAAAAATCACCTTCCTGCGGATAATTTTCAAGCAGCTCCCGATAAAATCTGTCAGCGTTAGACTTATCTCCCAATTTTTCATACCCGAAAGCAAGCCCGCATAAAACCAAGCGATTTTCAGGTTTTAATCTGTATGCCTTTTCAAAATAATATATCTGATCTTTAAGGCTCAAATCTCCGTATGCCTTTGCATACAAACTGCCAACAATAGTATAAACTACAAACTTTGTCTCATCAATTTTCAAATATTGCTCATAATATTTTATAGCAGTTTTATAATCTTTCATGCACAAATTATAGAAATTGCCGAGCGTTAAAAGCTTTAGCGGTGTATTATTCTCTTTTTGTTCATACAATCTTGCAAATTCAAACGCACTGTCTAAATCCCCTAAAGAACTTAAAATTTCTGCAATATCAGAAAAACTTACAGGTTCAAGATCTGACTTAACTGCCAAAAATCTATACAATAAAAGAGCATCTGTATATTCTTTATTTGAGATTTTTTCAGTTATATAATTCTTTATCGCCCGAAATAAATCTTTTTTCATCCCCTCCGGAGCATCAGGTTTCATTGCAGAAAACTTCTTATAAACAAGAAAAGCCTCCTCACTTACCTGACTGTCTACAGAATCCTCTGACAACAATATATCATCAACCATATTGAGAAGCTCCGGTGAAATATTATTAGTTTCTTGAGCAGTTTTGTCAAGATATAGCAGATTTTCAATCTCTTCTTTAATCATAGAACTATCATATCATACCGCGTAAAAAATCTCTTAATCCATTAATATGAATTTATTACAAAATTGTAATATTTTTACTAATCAAGTAGCAAAAATAATTTTTTACATGTATTATATAAAACAACTAAATGCATGCCTGATTGTCAGACTACATTATCAGATTGATTTGATGTTAATCAAATTCTAGAAAGGATATCACAAATGAGCTACGTAAAACCCGTAAGCATGGAAACTACACTAAACTATATGTATAAAACCTTAAAACCCGGAATGGAAAGAAAAATTGAAAACTTTAACGGGGAAAGAAAAATAAGTGTATATAGAGGTAAAAATTACATGAACAAAATTACCAGAAAGATTACCTCTAATCCTCCAATGATGTTTATCAGGTATATGAAAAACCTGGGCTCAAAAGATAAACCTGAACTTGCAACACAAACGTTAGTCTTAAAATTACCTAAAGCAGACATCCTTGTATATTTTAATGAAGCTGGAGACAGCTCAAAAGGTGTTCTTCTTAATTTCTTCAGAAGAAATTTTGAACCGTTTAAAGAATTTTATGATAATCTCGCAGCATTACGCAGTGACAAACGCTTTATGGACTTGCTAAGCGAAGCTACCGGAAAAGATTTATCCGGTCCGCACTTAAAATACAAAGACTCTTATGCAGATCAAAGACCTGTAGACTACGGTGTTTTATTAAAAGATTGGAAAGGCTAATTCTTTAAAGCTTAAACTTAATCTGCTCAAGATCATGAAAATCGCTTGGTTTTGCCCGCTGGCTTTCGTTTGATATCATCATAACAGCAGAAACGCTTGCGGTTTTTCGTTTGCTTTTTGCCGGAAATATTGTTACATCTGAAAACTCATAACTTTTTATTAAACGCGCAACCTCTCGCTTATCAGCTTCTGACAAGTGCATAGATTTAACATGAATATTACTTATACGCCCCTGATCATCAACAATAAATGAATAATAGAAGAATGACCCTTCCTCATATTTGTCAAGAGATTTTATATACATACTGTCATCAAGAATTTTATTTACAAAATTACTTTTCCAAGTACTCCAATCAATATTTCTATACGCATACCTATCACGTGGCATCTGCCTAAAGGGTTTATTAGAATAATCAACTGTTTTGGACTTAGCATTCTTGGCATTTTTTAATGCACTATCCAAATGTGAATCATCAAGATTTTTAAACTTCAATGGTTCATTATTTTTGACATTAACTCTTTGATTATTATAATCATAATTCCTATTTTCAAAAGTTGATGATTGATTATTCAATCCTGAATTGTTTTTATAATTTATCCCTTGATTTAAGATTTTTGAATTATTTTCAATATTCATACCGGAATTATTAACATTAGTTGAGCTGACATTAACCTTTGAAGAATTAAAATTAACACCTGTATTTTGAGCATTAAGCTGCTTATTTTTTATCCCCGCATTTTCAAAATTAACATTGGCATTTGTATTATTTACAATCTGGTTTTGTTCATTATTAATTGAAAAATCCTGATTTGTAAATTGAACGCGACGGGTTGAAGTAGGTGTATCCAGTGAAATTACAAACACTGTTACAAATACAAATACTAATACACATATTAACCAGCCGATTTTGTTCATAAACACCTAGTCCAAAGTTGACAGTAATTCATTATAACTGTTTATCTTATACATTGTAGCACTTAGCATATGAGTCTCCGCAATCAACAAAGCAGTCGGCACAAGCGCAGTAACAACACTTAAAAACATACCTTGAAGATCCCCGCCGATTTCTGTAATAAAATATGATACGTTCATCGTAAATTCGATTAAAATAATAAAACAAGCAATAAACATAACGACTTTTTTCTCACGTTCAAGACTTCTCATTGAATCCAAGCCCAAAACAGTTACACCATGGCTGTTATAATCATGAAATCCGTCAAATTTTATAATTTCAGAACCCTTGATTTGTTTGCCGATTGTGAAAGCTCTTACAAATGAGAAAAACGCAAAGATAATCAAAAATGTTGCCAATACCAAAAATATAGGACTAAATCTTAAACCGGAAATCCTGACCCAGTTTGCAGCTTCAGGGAAACAACTTGCCAATGTATTCGAAACACCATAAGCCAAGAACGGAGCTGTAAGAAAACCTACAAAAACCTCCATAACCATCTGCATCTGCTTATTAACCAAATTACTTTTTACAGTATTAATTTTGTTCGGACTCATTTTATTAACATAGGCAGAAATCAAACCCCTGTAGCTTTTCATTACAGATTCGAAATCTTCTCTATATTCACAATTTGTAAGCTGCTGCTGATATAATTTTATTTGATGCTTAAAATATCCGCTGCCAACCGTAACAACTGCCAGCGCACCAACAAACAACAACGATACAAACAACGCGGCACCTAAAAAGCCCGGAATTGCTTTATAATAGAACAAGTTCATCACATACACGATAAATAAAAATATTGAAGAAATTCCAATAATAAATTTCTGCGCTACATCAGAATCTCCAAATTTTTTATTGCGGTTAAAGTCTAAAAGTGAATACACACCCTGCTTTAAGATTAAACAAATTGCAACAACAATTGCAGTTACACAGATTAAAAACCCAAAATTAGTCGTTAAATTCAAAACAGAGGAACTGTTATCAATTTTAAAACCCAGTAAGAAATTTGTTATTGCAAAAGATGAAATAACTGACAGAATTATCATTGAAGCATTTAATACAAAATTCGTAATATTTGCAGATTTAATATTAGCCTTTAATTCAAGAATTTTAAACCCGATTTCCTTAATAATTGCAATTCTATTTTTCTCAATGGAGTTATCAAAAATATCATTGCTTTGCGAAACAGGGATATTACCACCGTGTACAGCATTATTTTGAGGTTTAAAATTATTATTTTGCATAACATTCTCCTTATTATCATTAGAACTATGTTCTGTAACCGGTGACAAGACCATAATCTCAACAGGCTGCTCTAACTTTGCCGAAGTTATCGAAAACTGCGAAGTTACAAGAATTTTTGAAAACACTTTATTATTACATAGAATGTCGCGGCTCTGCGATACATTCATTAAAACATAATTATTATACTTTTCGACAAAAACGAGCTTTAGCTGCTCGGCTTCACCCAATCCGGAAACTGTAAAATCAGCAGCTTCATCATTGCTAATAATAATAACAGACTGATTTTCAAATTCTTTTATATTATCGCCGTATTTAACAGTAACATTCATATAAAATTTACCTTCCGATAGCATTTAAAAAGCGTCTTAAAGATTTACTAGTTGTAGCTTCATTCCCAATAATCAGTTTCTGTTCCCCAAGCACAGGTGATAATTTTTCTTTAGCTAAATCCAGCTTTTCAGGCTTTGCATATAAAAACATCATTGAAAAATCTTCTGCTTGATTTTTTATATTAGAAACCTCTGCCGGTAATGTATCCCAATCAATTTGCTTATCAACATCACCCTCATTTTCCAAATCACCAATGACAACAACAGCCGGGATATAACCTTCTTTGTCCATATTTAATGCGTGATTAAATGCTTTTTTTAAAGATAAGCCATAAGCAGTGCCATATTCCTTGGCATCATACTGGGTAAACTTTTCCATAGCTTTACGAACATCAGACCCAGCCTGCGGCGAACCTTCATAAATCAAATAAGACTCTTCTGAGACTCTCAAAATCTTAATATGGTCTTCCGGATCCAGCATAGAGCATAGCTGTCTTATAATCATCTTTTCTGCCGGTAAATTTTTCTGATTAGAGGCAGAAGAATCCACTACAAAAATTACTGCAGCTTTATGAAAATCATCAACTTTTAACCTTGATAACCCAAAAATACCCAGACAAATCATTATGAAAAATGCTGCTGCAAACAATATTATTTTAAACGTATTATTCATACACTAAAGATAACACAAAAATCAAATCCGTGTAATCATACGAACGATTGAAACACCACATTAAAGCTCATATCAGATGATACAAGATTTTAAAATCAACAACTATTACAACCCGCCGGCTAATTTTGACAAACCTTCTTTGCTTTCAGGCGGAAGATAGAGCTGATTAGGGTTATTAATACAAATACCAAATTTTGGAACCGGAAATTCCTGACGCATTTTAATATAATTCAAATACCAATCCTTAGACTCCCCTTTTGAAATCAACTTAATATTACCGCAGCAGCCTGCCTCATCACTACGCCTTTGAGCAATTTGCAATAATCTTGTACCAATATCTTTATGAGGGGTTAAACCATCTGTATAATATGGAGTTCCTGGTTTGGAATAATTTCTTAATTCATCAACAAATACATGGCTTGGATCACCCTTTTGAACTTCCCACGGATTATAAGAAGTTATTTTTCTGATAAAAAGATTCATTTCACCAATAACTTCATCATAATCGTTTTTGACAATGTAATTTTCTTTATCAACACCGGTGTGACGTTTAAATACATTCAAAACAGCATCGCCACCTTTTGCCAAACGAACTTTAAATTTGCCGATATATCCATCAGCTTTAGAGCCGATATTAACATGAGTCAAGGCATCAGCATAATTAGCTTGAAATGCAATATTATTCTTATTCGCATTTGAAGTACTTTTTAAGCCGTAAACAGGGTAACCTGCTTTTAAACTATATAAATTATCTATTTTCATATAGTGGATAAATCATATGAATAAAATTAATTTACATTATTCCAACAACAAGAAACAAAACGTTACAAAAAGAAAATAAATATTCTATATTGACAATAAATATTTACCATATAGAATAATAAATGTGACAAATGAATATTGGGACGTCGCCAAGTGGTAAGGCAGCTGGTTTTGGTCCAGCCATCTCGGAGGTTCGAATCCTTCCGTCCCAGATTTTAAAAGATCCAAAAGGGTCTTTTTTTGTTAGGAAGGATGAGTGTATTTTTTTGAGTGGTACGATTAGCTCAGATGGTGTTATTTTTTCGGGTAATCGGCTATGTGTGCGAGTTTTAGGGGGCGGAAGTAATCAAACCATTTGACCTAAAAATGGTCAAAACGGTCTTTTTCTGGTCAGGGCAGATGGTGTGATTATTTCGGGCAAGGGTATTTAGAACTTAGTGCAGCCTGCATTTCGGCACATTGTTTGAATAGTGCAAATGGTTTGATTATTTTGGGCAGTGACCGTTTTGAAAAATATCCCAATTTGTCGGGATTTATTTTTTTTAATTTCATTGATACGAAACAGACACAATGCTCGGAAGTGGTGTTCCATTCCTCTATCTTTAGAGCTAAAGTGTTCGTGCTATGAAAAACGAATATATAAATATTAAAGATATTGCTAAGGCAAAAGGGCAGACCACGAATTTTTAGAATTATACAATACAGGATTATTTTTACCAAAAGCGTACGAGTTTATGGGAAGTATTTCAATCGGAACTTTAAGACGATACATTCAAGCCTACAAGAAAAACGGCAACGCAGAGTGTTTAATTCCTCAATACCAAACAACAAAACAGGGTGAATATAACGGCATTCTAAATGAAGATATGAAAAAGGTTTTATTACTATTATGCCCTTGAATGATTAAGGGCATAATTTTATTTATTATTATAATAAAATCCTTGAATAATTTTAATAAATTCTTTTAAACTATCACGTGTATCATTTGTATGAATGCAAAGTTTACAATCAAAATATTCTTCGCACTCAAAAGGAATCCAAGCAAATTCGTCTGTATAATCTTGGAAAAATCCCGGAGTTAAACAAATTCCTTTACCTGCTGCTATGTTGGTTAGAGTTGTGTCGTGGTTTTCGCTGTTAAAATAATCAATATCAATTGTATTAATAATTCTTTGCTGCAAGGCTCTCAACTGCGGTGGCGAACCTCCGCCTATCATTAAAGTTCTGCCTTTTAAATCTTTAATTGTTGCTGTTTTAAGTTTTGCAAGTTTATCATCGTGTGTTGTGATTAAATAAATTCTGCTTTTATATAAAGGTAAAAGTTTTGTGTCGGGTACATGTTTCATTTCATTATCAAAAGTGAAATAAATATCCTGCTTACCTTTTAAAAATTCTTCAGGGTGATAAAAGTCATTAAATATTGGGGTGATTGAAATATCGGGGAATTTTTTAGTAAATTCCTTAATCGCCATGGGTAAATGATAAATACAAGAGCGAGTCGGAAGCCCGATTGTAATGTTATCCGAATATTGTCTATCAAAATTCTGCCCCTGTTCAATTGCGCTTTTCAATTCTTCTTTTATGCTTCTTAATGTAGTACATAATTGATTTCCTGCGGGAGTTAAAACGGCACCTTTTCCTGAACGCTCAAAAATATTAAATCCGATTTCTTTTTCTACTTCTTTAATTTGGTAAGTTAAAGTCGGTTGAGAAATGTATAAATTCTCGGCCGCTCTATTAAAATTAAGAGTTTGAGCCAATTCTAAAATATAATCAATTTGTTTTGTATTCATAAATTTATTCTATCTTAATAGAAAAATTAAATCAATAATAACAACTTTCAATTTGAAATTTAATAAAACTACGTTTAAAATAAGAAAAAAAGGAGATAAATTATGCAATATATAAAATTAGGAAATACAGGTGTTGATGTTTCAAGAATTTGTTTAGGCTGTATGAGTTTTGGTAAACCCGGAAGCGAAAACGGTGTTTTTCCTTGGGCAAAAGATTATGATGAAGCTAAACCAATCTTCAAAAAAGCAATAGATTTGGGAATTAATTATTTTGATACTGCAAATGTTTATCAAATGGGAACAAGCGAGGAAATTACCGGAAGATTGATAAAAGATTTCGGACTTAACCGAGATGAAATCGTTGTTGCGACAAAAGTACATTTTGCAATGCGTGAAGGTCGACCAAACGGAGCAGGTTCTTCAAGAAAAAATATTATGGCTGAAATCGACCACTCCTTAAAAAGATTAGGACTTGATTATGTTGATTTATACCAAATCCATAGACTTGACCACGAAACACCAATGGAAGAAATTATGGAAGCACTGCACGATGTGGTGAAATCTGGTAAAGTAAGATATATTGGGGCTTCAACTATGTTTGCGTGGGAGTTTGAAAGATTGAATAACATTGCTGAAAAACATAACTGGACAAAATTTGTTTCAATGCAAAATCAATATAATTTGATTTATAGAGAAGAAGAACGAGAAATGATGCCTTTGTGTCAGGACAGAAAAATTGCAGTTGTACCTTGGAGTCCACTTGCAGGCGGAAGATGTGCACATCCTTGGGGAACGGTAACTGAAAGAAATAAGATTGATGGTGTTTCACCGCTTGTATGGGGAGCAACTGATTCTCAAGACAAAGTTGTGGTTGATAACTTGGAAAAAATCTCTAAAGAACTCGGTTATTCTATGGCGCAAACTTCTTTGGCTTGGATGTTATCAAAACCTTATGTAACTTCACCCATTGTAGGAACTACTTCAGTTAAACACGTTGAAGAAGCTGTTTCTGCTCTTGATATAAATTTATCGGATGATATCATAAAAGCACTTGAAGCACCTTATGTACCGCATATTAAAACAGGAGCATTTTAGATTAAAATAAATTAAAAGGAGGTTTAAATGAAAACTGATTTTGAATATTGTGTACCAACACATATTTATTTTGGGCAAAACCAATTAGAAAATTTGGGACAAGAACTTAAAAAACACGGCAAAAATGTTCTTGTAGTTATGGGGAGCCCGAGAGTAAAATCAACACAATGGTATAAAACCGTTGTTGAACAAATTAATAATAATGGAATGCAATTGTTTGAATTTCAGGGGGTAGAACCTAACCCAAGAAGTTATTCGGTTAATCAGGTTGCAGATATTTGCAAGAAAGAAAAAATTGATGTATTACTTCCAATAGGTGGTGGCTCTGTTGTAGATTGTGCAAAATTAGCCTCAGCCGCTGCATATTATGAAGGTGATGCTTGGGATTTGGTTATTAAAAAAGCTCAAATGACAAAATTTTTACCTGTTGTTGTTATTTCAACAATTTCTGGAACTGGAACGGATATGGATGCTTACGGTATAGTTTCAAATCCAAAAACAGAAGAAAAACTTCCATTTTATCATCCAAATTTATATCCTGCCGCAACATTTTTAGATCCGACAATTACATACTCTGTAAGTCCTTATCAAACTGCATGTGGGGCGATAGATGCATTTTCACATTATTTAGAAGTTTATTTTATGAAAGACAATCTTTATGTTTTAAGAAGAATAATGGAGGGGTTTATGAAAACAATCCTGCATTTTCTTCCTATTGCTATAAATGAGCCCGAAAACTGCGAAGCAAGGGCAAATATAATGTGGGCATCTTCTTGGGCATTAAATGGTTTTACCTATGGACCAACTGGCGGAACACCTTTTGCAATGCACTGGATTGAAGATGAATTATCTGCTAAATACGATATAACCCATGGGCTCGGGCTTGCTATTGTAATGCCGCATTATCTTGAATATTGTTTAAATGAGAAATCTGTTCAAATGTATTATGAATTTGGTGTAAATGTTTTAGACATATCGCCGGATTTAGATAAAATGGATGTAGCAAAACTTTCTATTGAAAAATTAAAGGACTTGTTTTTTAACATCTGCAACCTAAAGCCGGGATTAAGTGATTATGTGCAAATTGATGAAACAAAATTTGATGAAATGGCAAAAATTGCTTGCAGGAATGATAAAATTGAGGGTTTTGTAACTCTAACACAGGAAGATGTTAAAAATATTTTAAAAAGATGCATATAGTTTAAATTTTTTGTGATAATAAAAAAATAAAAGAGGTTATTAATGTCAAAAGATGTTGTTATATTAACAGGTGCAGGTCAAATCGGAATGGCAATAGCCAGAAGAATCGGGTTTGGTAAAAAGATTGTCATTGGCGATAAAAATATTCAAAACGCACAAAATATTTCTAAAATTATGAATGAAGCAGGGTTTGATACAGTTGCTGTTGAAATGGATTTATCAAACAGAGAGTCTATTTTAAATCTAATAAAAACCGCTCAAAGTTATGGTGAAATTGCTCATTTAATTAATGCCGCAGGGGTTTCACCATCTCAAGCCTCAATCGAAGTTATTTTAAAAGTTGATTTATATGGAACAGCGGTACTTTTAGAAGAAGTCGGTAGAGTAATTAAAGAAGGTGGCACAGGTGTTACAATTTCATCTCAATCAGGACACAGAATGCCAGCTTTAGTGCCTGTTGTTGATGAACAGCTTGCAACAACTCCAACTGAAGAACTTTTGAATTTAGATGTTTTACAAACTGCAAATATTAAAGATACTCTGCACGCTTATCAAATGGCAAAAAGATGTAATGTAAAAAGAGTTATGGCAGAAGCTGTTAAATGGGGTAAACGCGGAGCAAGATTAAATTCAATTTCACCGGGAATTATTGTAACACCGCTTGCTTTAGATGAATTCAACGGACCAAGAGGTGATTTTTACAAAAATATGTTTGCAAAATGCCCCGCAGGCAGACCCGGAACAGCCGATGAAGTAGCAAATGTTGCAGAATTAATTATGGGAAATCAAGGAGCATTTATTACAGGCTCTGATTTCTTAATTGACGGTGGTGCAACAGCAAGTTACTTTTATGGAGAATTAAAACCTGAAAAATAGTAAAAAAGGATGTTAATTTATGGAAGAACTTAGAATAGATATGGCAAAATTAACAAAAGAAGAGATTGAAATTGCACAAAATGAAGCTCAAACTCTTTTTAAATTTAATAATACAATGCCATTTACCGATGAACACACAGAATATTTCAATAAACTTTTTCCAAATAAAGGCGAAAATGTAAGAGTTGTAATACCACTTCAAGGTGTCAGATTTAACAATGTAAAACTTGGAAATAATATTACTATAATGAGCAATTGCCTGATGATGTCGGCAGGCGGCATTACTATTGAAGATAACGTTATGATAGCAGCTAATGTTCAATTGATTACAAATAACCATGATTTAGACACAAGAAGCATCATAACGTGTCTGCCTATTCATATAAAAAGAAATTGTTGGATAGGAGCCGGAGCGACAATTTTAAGAGGTATTACAATCGGTGAAAACTCTGTAGTCGGTGCAGGTTCTGTTGTTACCAAAGATGTCCCCGATAATGCAATAGTTGTTGGAAACCCTGCAAGAGTTGTAAAATATCTGGATTCTGAAAAAATTATTGAGGAAACTAAACAATGAAAATATTTATTTCTATAATTGCTGTACTTTTATTAACCGTAACTTTTTTTAGTTACAAAAACTATAACGGAGGAAAATCTATGGCTCAAGGGGTAAATACCAATAACTCAAAAACACTTGTTGTGTATTTTTCAAGAACGGGCGAGCAATATGGAGTAGGCAATATTACTGAGGGTAATACTGCAATTATTGCCAAAATGATTGCTGAAAAGACTGGTGCTGATATTTTTGAAATAAAAGTTAAAAACGATAATTATCCGACAAGTTATAATGAGCTAACAAAATATGCCCAACAAGAAAAATTAAAAAATGCACGCCCTGAAATTGTTGGCAAAATTGAAAACATACAAGAATATGGCAGGGTTTTTGTCGGATATCCAAACTGGTGGGGTGATATGCCAATGCCTGTCTATACTTTTTTAGAAAGCTATGATTTATCTAATGCTAAAGTTTATCATTTCTGTACCCATGAAGGCAGTGGCGGAGTGAAAGCAGATGGGCTTGCAATTTACGGTCATGTTGCTCAAAACGAACGAGCAGAAGCAGAAAAACAAGTTGAAAATTGGTTAAAAACAACGTAGTTATATAACTATTATTAAATAAAATAATGAAAAACTTAATCCAAATTCTATCAAATAATACAATTGCTGCAAATGATTTTTATTCAAGATTGCCACTATCTTTAAATTTTACAGATTCAGGAGTTGATTATTCCACTCAATATCAACAAGGAAAATACACAATTGAAGAAATGCAAAGAGGCTGGCAAAATGGTGATATTGTTTGGAATGGCGGTTTTTTATCGATAATTTATTTTGATGAAAAATATTCCTCCGGCTACAATGTAATGGTAATCGGACATATTGAAAAAGAGGATTTGAAACTTATTAAAGAACTGTCAAAAGAGGTTTTGCTTGAATTTGCATCAGCATAAATTAATTTATTTTTAATTTTATTTATTGTTTTACATCTGAAGTAATATTTTGTTTTTCAAGTTCTTTAAACTCAAATAATTTTTTAATTGAACGGTAACAATATATATTGCCATCCATTTGCTATAGTTAAATTCCATTTTTTATTTACACAGCAAGCATTTTAATATCCGTTTTGGGCGGGTTACCGAACATCTTTTTGTATTCTCGGCTGAACTGTGTCGGGCTTTCATATCCAACAAGATAACTCGCACTTTCTGCGTTGTGTTTACCTGATAGCATCAGTCTTTGAGCTTCATATAACCTTAATTGTTTTTGATACTGCAAAGGACTTACTTGAGTTACCTGCTTAAAGTTTCTATAAAACGATGAAGGAGCCATATTTACTTGGTGTGCAATTTCTTCAATGTTTAATTTTTTATGGTAGTTTTCTTTTAATAATGAAATTGCTTCTGCAATTTGGTTTGAGCGAGTGCCTTTTGTATTTATTAATCGAAGTTGATTTCCTAAAGGCCCTGTTAAAAGTCTATAATAAATTTCTTTTATAATCATATTTGATAACATTTTATCTTGAGGATTTTCAATAAGCTGTGTAAGTCGATAAAATGAGTCAAGCAAAGGCTCATCAACATCAGCTATTGCAAGACATTTTTCATCATCATTAACGGTTTTATTCAATTTTGATTCTAAAATTAAATCAGATATTATTTTAGAGTTAAGTTCTAAAATCAAAACAACAAACGGTTCATTCTCTGTTGCTTCTGCTACCCTGCTTGATACGGGAATATCCGTACAAGAAACGACATATTGCCCTTTTCCGTAAACTAAATTGTCTTCGCCAAAAAGCATGTGTTTTGTACCCTGCAAAACAAGAATACAACTCGGGTTATAAAAACATCTTAAAAAATCAGTTGGCTTGTCTCTGCGTACAATTCTAACCCCATCTACAGATGTTGGATAATTCCCGGCATCAGGAATATTTCTTAAAATAATATCTCTAATTTCATCAAATTTTGAATTCATAGAACACCTCTTTAATTTCATTATATAACAAACATGAGAGAATTAGATAAGAAAAAGGTAGAATTAGGTCTTTAAAAAATTGTCTTTATTTAAAATAATAAATAGTGAGGTTTTATAGGTAATCGGAGCGATATTATGCAAAAGCGAAAATTGAGAGATTTAGATGTTTCAAGCATAGGTTTAGGCTGTATGGGAATGAGCCATGGTTACGGCCCCGCTGCTGATAAAAATGAAATGATAAAATTAATCCGTCACGCTTTTGATTTAGGTGTAACTTTTTTTGATACAGCAGAATGTTACGGCCCGTTTGCAAATGAAGAATTAGTAGGTGAAGCATTAGAACCTATTAGAGATAAAGTTGTACTTGCTACAAAATTTGGTATTCAAGTAATTGAAGGAAAACAAGTTCAAAACTCTAAACCTGAAATAATCAGAAGTTCTGTTGAAGGCTCTTTGAAAAGACTTAGAACAGACTGTATTGATTTGTATTACCTGCATAGAGTTGACCCAAATACTCCAATTGAAGATGTTGCTCTTACCGTTCAAGATTTAATTAAAGAAGGTAAAGTTAAAGCGTGGGGATTATCAGAAGCCGGCTGTAATACAATTCGAAAAGCACATGAGATTTGTCCTGTAACCGCCATTCAAAGTGAATATTCAATGTGGTGGAGACAGCCTGAACAAGAATTATTTGCATTATTAGAAGAATTAAACATTGGTTTTGTGCCTTTTAGTCCTTTAGGAAAGGGTTATTTAACAGGCAGATTTGATAAAAATTCAACTTTTGAAAAAGACGATTTTAGAAGTATTGTACCGAGATTTACCCAAGAAAACTTGGAAGCAAACCAAAAATTTGTTGATTATGTCAAAGATTTAGCAGTGCAAAAAGGAATTACGCCTGCACAATTAGCACTAAGCTGGGTGCTTGCTCAAAAACCATATATTGCACCAATTCCGGGTACAAGAAAAATTGAAAGATTGGAAGAAAACCTAAAAGCATCTGATGTTCTTTTGACTTATGAAGAAGTGCAGCAAATCAATTCAGAAATTTCTAAAATCGAAATTTCAGGAGCAAGATATCCAAAAGAATTGGAAGCTAGAGTCGGAAAATAAGGAGGTAAATCGTGAAAGTTTTACTTATTAACGGATCGCCAAACAAAAACGGCTGTACATTTACGGCGCTTAATGAAATTGCTTTAACTCTTGAACTTGAAGGCATTGAAACCGAAATTTATCATATCGGTAAAGACCCGATTGCACCTTGCAGAGCCTGCCGTGCTTGCGGGAAAATTGGTCATTGTGTAATAAATGACAAAGTTAACGAATTTGTCGAATACGCAAGAAATTTTGACGGTTATGTAATAGGTTCGCCTGTTCACTATGGTTCAGCCGCAGGAAGCATTGTTCCATTTTTAGATAGAGCATTTTTTGTTGATTATATGTCAGGGCATAATTCCTTTATACATAAACCCGGATCTGCAATAGTTTCTGCTCGTAGAGCGGGAACAACTGCAACATTAGACCAATTAAACAAATATTTTCAAATAAATCAAATGCCTATAATTTCAGGCAGATACTGGAATATGGTTCATGGTCAAAACCCTGATGAGGTTAAACAAGATGAAGAAGGTATGCAAAATATGCGAATTTTAGCACGCAATATGGCATATCACTTAAAGTGCAAAGAACTTGCTTTAAAAGCAGGTTTAAATCCACCTAAAGAGGAAGAAGTAGTTTATACAAATTTTATTAAACAATAAAGGAGAAAACTATGCAGACTGTTAAATTAAATAACGGTGTAGAAATGCCGATTTTAGGTTTTGGTGTTTATCAGGTATCTGATGACGAAACAACGAAAGCAGTATCAGAAGCAATCGAAGTAGGTTACAGAATGTTTGATACCGCTCAAGCTTATCATAACGAAGCAGGTGTAGGAAGAGCCATCAAAAATTCAGACATAGATAGAAAAGAATTTTTTATAGTTACAAAAATATGGGTATCAAATGCAGGCGAAGAAAAAGCATATCAATCAATCCTTGATTCTTTAGAAAAACTGCAAACAGATTATGTTGACCTGCTTTTAATCCATCAGCCGTTCGGGGATTACTATGGAACTTATAGAGCGATGGAGCGAGCTTATAAAGAAGGCAAGGCAAGAGCAATTGGTGTAAGTAATTTTTATCCTGATAGATTTGTTGATTTATGCAACTTTGTTGAAGTTAAACCTGCAATAAATCAAATTGAAACTCACGTTTTCCAACAACAAAAAGAAGCAAGAAAATATCTTGATAAATATAATACTCAAATTATGGCATGGGGTCCTTTTGCAGAAGGTAGAAATAACATGTTTAAAAATGAAACTCTTGTTGCAATTGGCGAAAGATACGGAAAATCCTCTGCTCAAGTTGCATTGAGATTTTTGACTCAAGAAGGTGTAATTGTAATTCCAAAATCAGTAAAAAAAGAAAGAATGGAACAGAACTTTAATATCTTTGATTTTGAATTGTTAGAAGAAGAAATGGAGCAAATCAGACGACTGGATTTAGGACACAGTTTATTCTTCTCTCACCACGATCCTGAAACAGTTGAAATGATTATTAATTTAGTGAGATAAGGAGTAAATATGAAAAAATTATTACTTATCATTTTACCAATATTAGTTATAGCGGCAGGGATTGCGTTTGCAGTTCCTCAAATAAATAAAACAACGGAGGTTTCAATGAATAAAAAAGTTTTAATCGCATATTTTTCATGGGGTGGTAATACAAAATCTATTGCTGAAAAAATCAACGCACAAATTGGCGGTGATATGTTCAGGATAGAAACTGCAACACCATATCCAACTGATTATAACGAAGCAGCTTATGGGGTAGCTAAAAAGCAGCATGAAGAAAATATCCACCCTGAATTAAAAGACAATGGTGATGTTTCAAATTATGATATTGTTTTTGTCGGAACTCCTGCTTGGTGGTACGAAATGGCACCGGCTGTTAAAACATTCTTAGAAAATAATAATTTTGAAGGTAAAACTATTGTTCCTTTTATTACCCATGGCGGTGGCGGTAAATATACAATCGCCGAAGATATGGGTAAATTAGCAAAAGGTGCAAAAGTACTTAATCCTTTAGTAATTTACGAAAACGGCAACGACCAAACCGATAAAGAAATTACAGAATGGCTAAAACAAATTAAATAGGAGGCTTAATGAAAATCAAATTAATTATGGCTCTATCAGCTTTGGTTCTGATAGGCAGTTTTCAGATGATTGCATTTGCGAAAGGCGATACGATGAAAGAAAAAGTCCAAAAAGAAAAAGTTTTTTATACGCAAAATTATAGCAATATCAAAATTACAGGCGAATTATACAAACCCGAAAACTTTGATATAAACAAAAAATATCCTGCAATAGTTGTTGTCCACCCCGCTGGTGGAGTAAAAGAACAGGTTGCAGGACTTTATGCTCAAAGATTAGCAGAAAATGGATTTGTAACTTTAGCATTTGACGCTGCTTATCAAGGCGAAAGCGAAGGAACTCCACATTATTTAGAAAAGCCATCTTCTCGTGTTGAAGATGTACGTTCAGGCGTTGATTATTTAACAACACTTCCGTTTGTTGATAAAGATAATATCGGAGTTTTAGGGATTTGTGCAGGCGGAGGCTATGCGTTTAATGCAACACAAACTGATATGAGAATAAAAGCAATTGCGACAGTTTCTGCGTTTGACTTAGGGCGAGCAAGACGCCAAGGATTAAATGATTCAATGAGTATTGAACAACAACAGAAAAAACTGGCAGAAGCAGCTGAACAACGCACAAAAGAGCTTAACGGTGAGCCTGTAAAATACAATGGATATGTTCCAAATTCTTTAGAGGAAATTCCTGAAAATGCTACAACAATGTATCGTCAAGGCTACGAATATTATAGAACTCCAATTGCACAACACCCAAGAAGCGAAAATAAGTACATCTTCTCAAATTACGCAGAACAAGCAGCATTTACGGCATTTGATCACCCTGAATTGATTTCACCAAGACCTGTTATGTTTATTGTAGGTGAGAATGCGGAATCTGCTTATTTTAGCAAAGAAGCATACGACAAAATTGCAGGTGAGAAAAAAGAATATGTAGTTATTCCAAACGCAACCCATATTGAAATGTATTACAAACCTGAATATGTAAATCAGGCAGTAGAAAAATTAACTAATTTTTATAGCAAAAATTTAAAACAAGGAGAATAAAATGTTTAAAAAGATATTATTACTAATGTTAATTGCAGTCTGCACAACAGGTTTTTGTCTAAAGAGCAATGCAGACGAAGCAAAAAATGTAAACAAAGTTCCAATAATTGAATTAAATAACGGCACAAAAATTCCACAATTCGGGCTTGGAACATACAAACTTGAAGAAGGCGATGAAGCATACAATTCTGTATTGACTGCATTAAAAGCAGGTTATCGTCATATTGATACAGCTCATGCTTACGGAAACGAAAGAAGCGTAGGTCGTGCAATTAAAGATAGCGGAATCCCTCGTGAGGAAATTTGGGTTACATCAAAATTGTGGCCGAATGAATTTGGCGAAGGAACGACAACAGAAGCGTTAGACAGAATGCTTAAAAGACTTGATTTAGATTATATTGATTTAGTTTATCTTCATCAGCCCGTAGGTGATTATGACGGTGCTTGGAAAGATTTAATTAAGGCTCAAAAAGAGGGTAAAGTGAAAGCCTTAGGGATTTCAAACTTTGATAAAAAAGAAGAACTATTTGATGAATTCTTAAAAACAGCAGAAGTAAAACCGCAAATTATGCAGTTAGAATGTCACCCTTATGCTCAACGTACACACTGGCAGGAAAAATTAAAAGTAAATGGCATTCAGCAAGAAAACTGGTTCCCATTAGGCGGCAGAGAAAGCGGAGGAGTAATTCTGAAAGATAAAACTTTGGCAAAAATTGCAAAAAAACATAATAAATCGATCGCACAAATAATTATCCGTTGGCACATTCAAAAAGGTTTTGTTGTAATTCCGGGAGCTTCAAATCCTGATTACATAAAAGAAAATATAGAAGTTTTCGATTGGAGTTTAACTGATAAAGAAATGAAAATAATTGAAAAACTTAATCAAGAGCACAGATTTTATGATTTTCCGTTTGAACAGCAAAAACAATGGTATTTAGAAAGAAAACTAATTGATTAATAAAGCCTCAAAACTGCCGATATAATCGGCAGTTTTTATTAAGTCAAAACAATAATCTAAGAATATATGAAAGAGATTTCAATAAAAACTGAAAATGCTGCAATTCATGCTGAATTGAATGAGACAAAGGCTGCAAATGATTTTTATTCAAGATTGCCGTTAACTTTGAAATTTATTGATTCGAGAGTTGATTATTGCACTGAATACCTGCAAGGAGAATACACAATTGAAGAAATGCAAAGAGGGTGGCAAAATGGGGATATTGTTTGGAATGGCGGTTTTTTATCAATAATTTATTTCGATGAAAAATATTCATTCGGCTACAATGTAATGGTAATAGGTCATATCAAAAAAGAAGATTTGAAAATCCTTAGAAAACTCCCAAAAGAGGTATTGTTTGAATTTAAACCTGCATAAAAATTCTTAAAATTAATTTAAACATTATGCAAATTTTTTAAAAGGATGTTGCCTGAAATAATCAATTCATCTGTCTTTAATAATCACTTCATGTGTCTTTTTACAGGAGCAAATCCAAGACAATCCTTCCGTCCAGATTTAGACGACAAGAAACACTTTTGAGTAATATACCAAAGGTGCTTTTTAGCGTTATATGCAGTTCTTCACCGTTCCATGCTATTAAAAATTAACTTAATTTGTGATATTAAGTCATTTGATTAAAATTCTGATTAAGTAATTTTTTACTGTTTCTATAAAAAATCCTGCTTATAAGTTTATTCGAGTCCTCTCCAAAATTATCTCTTATAGCTTGTTTTATATTTTTAATATTGTCCTCATAAGCATCTATTTGCTTTAGAGCCTTTTCTCCAAACACACCTAACGGAGCATCAGTCCCAAATAACAACCTTTCTGTTTTATCACCCTTTGAAGAATGTAAAAGTTTATCAATAACTTCAACAATATGGGGTTTTGCTGGATTATTCCAATCTACCCATGCCAAATCGGCATATAATTTTGCATCTCCATGGTCAATTGAATGAATAAGTGTTTTAATTCCAATCTCATGAGCCCTGCTGCCGCCTAAACCCATATGACCAAGAATAACAGGAACCTTCGGAAATTGTCTTGCTGTTTCATAAATAAATTCAGGATCTGATACCCCGCTTCTTAAAAAATTATTATTCGAATCGGTGATAACTTCACAGTGAAACAAACATGGTTTACCGTATTTTTCGGCAAGTTTCATATACGGAAGGTATTTTACATCATTTGCCGGCAGATTAAGGCAAGCTGGATGGAACTTTAAACCTTTAATTAATTCAGGATATTTATTTAATAACAATTCTATATTCTCAGCCGAACCATGTCCCGGTTGACAAACAATAAATGGTATAAGTTTATCATTATTTAAACATTTTGTGATTAACTTAAGATTACCGCTTAACTCATTATTATAAGGAGCTTTATTTTTAGTATTTATAACACAGTCAAGATTAGAAATGATAACTTTATCAATAATATCTTTACCGTTATTGAATTTCCTATTAAAAAATTCAAGAACATCATTTGTACTGAATAAATCATTTGTCCATTTCCCGCAGTGAACATGTGAATCAATAATCTTACCCTTAAAATTAGGAGTTTCATATGAATATGGAGTAACGTTATTTATATTCATTTTTAAATTCCTTCAATTTGTTTACGCAAAAAACATTATTAATCTATAATTAAAATCTGGTTTCTTTGAATAGAGCATATCACTAGGACGACAGTTTTGCAAGCTTTTACACAATATTTTTAACAAATGATTTTAACTTCATCCCAATTTCATTACAAAATATTAAAATTATTAAAAACTCATAGCAATTTTTTATATTAACAAGATTTCATACAAATAAAATTCAGTTAAAATTATAAAATTAAAATAGGAGTAAAAATGAGAATTGTCGATTATGTACATCAAAAACTAATGGTAAATACACTGCGTAAAGAATACGGTCCAAATACAAATATCCAAAAAGGTCCCAATGGCAGCGTATTTATACCTGCCGAAGCTCCGGATGTTCCAAATTGGGATATAGACGGACCTTCTGACTTTGACAAATTCATTAAAAGATACGGAATGACAGCAGTTGATGAAAGCGGCAACGAAGTTGGTAAATACACAATGGCAAGCCGCGGAAGTGTAGATGCTTCCAAAAACGTAACAATGATTGCTCCTGAATTTAAAGACAAGCTAGGCAGGCTTTGGACTATAATGCAAGAAGAAGCCCGTCCGATTGATATTGCACGCCGCGGCACTGGTGCCAGAGTACTAGCGTTCCCTGCCGGCATAATTGGCGACGAAGCAGCTTTTAAGTCTGAAACAGCATTAGAAAGCGCTGTAAGAGAACTTTCAGAAGAAACAGGACTTGTTGCTAAGAAAGTCATTAATCTGACACCAATGTCAAAAACAAGCGGTGTTTCAACAGCAGTACCGGTAATGACATCACCGGGGTTAACAGATGAATCAACCCACTTTTTTAAAGCCATAATAGAAAGGTTAAAACCATCACAAAAAGCAGTTACTGATGGAGGAGTTACGCGTGGCTGGCACTTTGTCCCTGTAAAAAGGCTGCCAAAATGGATTGTAAATATGCAGGCTGCAGGAAAAATTCCAAGCGGTCAAAGTTTAACTGCAATTGCCCTATCTATACTTAATAAAGGAAAAATCAAACTGTAATTTGTAAATAACAGTTTTTGAAAGTAAAGAAATACCTATTTTATATTTGTAATTATTCTCTCAGGATTACCCGACCGGGTAATTGTTATTACCCACATATAATAATATGCTTATATCCAAACAGGTTATAAAACATGATGAATATTACAAACAAAGACTATTTGCTTGATTCAATCCTTGAGTATTGTGATGATTTAATTACAATAAAAAATTTAGACCTTGAATATGTAGCCTGTAACAAAGCCTTCCTGGAACATACCGGTGCAAATTGCGAAGCTCAAATTATTAACAAAACGATTTTTGATATCTTCCCGCCGGAAAGTGCCGATATTATTGCTCAGAATATCAATCAAGTTATTAAAGATTTAACCCCAAAAACTTATATTTTTCAGGTAACAACAAATAATTCAAGAAAAATTGTAAAACAAACCTCGACACCAATTCTGCGTGACGGTAAAATTGAAGGTGTGTTATCTATATCCTCAGATGTGACAAACGAAGAAAACTTAAAAAGCAAACTATATGAAAAAGTTTATCAATTTAACGCTTTATTAGATAATCTACCTATGTTTGTCTATATGAAAAACAAAGACGGTCAATACATTTTTGGCTCAAAACATTCAAAAGAATTTGTAGAAAAAGGACTTGACAGGTTTGCTGAAAATATATGCATAAACAAAATCAACGATACTACAGAAACCGAATCTGAAGATAATTATGTAATAAAAAACAAAAAAACCTTGATTCAAGAAAGAATGGCTACCGATACAAATAACAAACCGCATTGGTACAAAATCCACAAAGCCCCTATTTTGACAGAAAACAATGATATCACCGGTATTGTAACAATAACAGAAAACATTGACCAGGAAAAAATAATTGAAAACCGGAAAAATTTATTTATAGCAACACTTTCACATGATTTAAAAAATCCGCTACTTGCTCAAATAAGTTCACTTGAACTTTTTTATAACGGGACTTTCGGAGAGTTAACTCCATCACAAAAAGAAATGCTTGAAATGATACTTGAATCTTCCAAATATATGAGAGATATGTTATATACACTTCTAAAAACGTGGAAAGATAATAATGGCATAATAAAACTTGAAATGTCTGAGTTTAATATCAATTCTCTCATAAAGAAAAATATTAAAGAAATTACAGATTTTGCGAACAACAAAAAGCTAAAAATCAATTTAAAGTCTAAGTTAAAAAGCAAACATAAAATATTTGCTGACGAAACACAAATCAGAAGAGTTTTTGGGAACCTTTTAAATAACGCAATAAACTATGCTTTCCCGCACACTAGTATAAATATTGAACTTTACGAAAAAAATCATCAAACTTTTATAAGTTTTGAAAACCGCAGCAGTATAATCTCAGAAGATTTAAAAAAGCATATTTTCGATAAATATGTATGCGGTAATAAACTTCATGATTCTGTTGGTGTAGGACTTGGATTATATTTTTGCCAGAAAGTTATCAATGCCCATGAAGGTTCAATTACATTAAAATCAAACGGCAATATAAACAAGTTTATAGTACAAATCCCGCAATTAAACAAAAATTCTACAATAATTTCAGAAATTGTTTTATAATTTATGAATATTTTTTGAAATATTTTCTCCAAAAATTTCATCATACAATTTAAAATACTCATAATAATTTATAGAACCAGAAGCACACATTACCTCCATTTCAACTCCAAGCAGGTTAACTCCGAAATCTACATTTTTCATTCCTAGCTTTGTATAAAAATTTTTTCGTCTTATGCGCTCTTCATAATTTTTTGATGGAATTTTTGTATTTTCAATCTCAATAAAAAAGCGTTTATTTTTATATTTATTTTTTAGATTTTTAAAAATCTCTGAACCTATTCCGCTTCCGCGAAAATCATCAGTGATTGCAAAATAATCAAGCAAAACCAAATCCTTGTGATAAACAACAATCACCAAACCATAGAATCTGCCGTCTGAATCTTCGACTGAAAAAATTTCGATAACACCTTGTTCTTGTTTTTCCAGCAGCAAATCAAACGGCTTCTTTTCCTCTTTTGGAAAAGCCGACTCATATAGCTTTCTTACATTTTTCAGTTGTTTTTGATTACAAGCTTTGACAAGTTTCATAAAACTCTTTTCCTAAGCAAACTGATACATCATCAGCTATAAGTTCTTTTGTTAAACGGTAACGACGGTATAACTCATCCAGCGGCACTCTGTCTGTAAATTCTTTTTTGCCGCCGTAATTCAGAACTTTCATATCAGAATTACCATAAAATCTTGAGATTTTTTCACCAAATCCACCGTCTAAGATTCCGTCTTCTAAAGTAATTACGATATCATGATTTTGTTTTAAATTTTCCAAAAGTTCTTCATCAATTCCGGTAATAAATTTTGGATTAATCAAAGTAGCATCAAATCCAAATCTTGATTTTAATTCTGCTTTAACATCTTCTGCCAGGCTAAAGAAGTTGCCAAGTCCAACAATTGCAACTTTTTCACCACTTGAAACAACTTTATACTTATTCAGCACAGAATAATCAGTATCATCTGTAACCCCGCAAGATTTTAGCAAACCTGCCGGAACTCTTATTGCAACGGGATTTTCATTTTGATTATAAGCATATTCAAGCATTGCAAGATATTCTTCTTTATTTGTCGGTGCAAGATATACAACATTTGGGATATTACCAATCAATGCCATATCAAATGAGCATAAGTGAGTGGCATCAGCACCTGATAATCCACCCCAATAAACAAGCATAGCTAAAGGGGATTTATTTAAACACAAATCTTGAGAAAGCTGATCATAAGTTCTTTGTATAAAAGAACTCATAACCGTAAATATTGGTTTTGCGCCTGATTTTGCAAGAGCAGAAGAATATGCTACAGCGTGTTCTTCCGCAATCCCAACATCAACATATTGAGATCCAAGTTCTTCCCTAAAATCTTTATTAAACCCGAAAACTCCAGGAGTTGAAGCGTTAACAAGCACAAAAGATTTATCTTGTAATCTCTTTTTCATTATAAAATCTTTAGTCAAAGAATCATAAGTATCAATAAGTTCAACATTTTCAGCCGGTTTCTTTTCATCTAAAGCGCCCGGCATAATCCAGTGAAAAGCTTCTTTATTCGTTTCAGCCTGCTCAAGACCTTTACCTTTCAAAGTGTGTATATGAACAACAACAGGAGAATTTATATCTTTAACTTTTTCAAAAGTTTCAATAAGTTTTTCAACATTGTTTCCTTCTTCAACATAATGGTACTCAAACCCTAATGATTTGAAGAAATTACATTCAGCTTTCCCGTTTGTCTGCCTTAAAAGTTTAAGATTAGAATAAAGTCCGCCATGGTTTTCAGCAATAGACATATCGTTATCGTTCACAACAATAATAATATTGCTGCCTAAATCTGCAGCATTATCGAGTCCTTCAAACGCCTCACCACCACTTAATGAACCATCACCGATAAGTGCAATTACGTTATAACTTTCACCTTTTAGATCTCTGGCTTTAGCCACACCTGTTGCTAAACTGACTGATGTTGATGTATGACCGACCTTGAACAAATCATGTTCACTTTCTTCAGGTGCAGTATAACCGGTATATTTCAAATATTTATCAGGATCTGTGAATCCTTCTTTTCGTCCTGTTAAAATTTTATGCGGATAACATTGATGCGATACATCATAAACAATCTTATCAACCGGCGAATTAAACACATAATGAATAGCCATCGTAGCTTCCACAATCCCTAAATTAGGTCCCATGTGTCCGCCTGTCACATTCACTTTTTTTATAATTAATCCACGAATTTCTTCTGCCAGTTCTTTCATTTCAGCAACAGATAACTTTTTCAAATCCTGCGGTATATTTACTTTATCTAAAATCATTATTTTTCTCCTTATTTTATATTTATTTGTCTAAAATTTTTTTATGAAATCCGTGACCACCTGCAACAACCCGTCCAATAGATTTAACAAGATTTTCAGCAGTATTACGGCATTCCACAGGCTCAACAGACGTCAAAGCTTTCCCCGGATAAATTTCATACTTTTCACGATATTCAACAGTTGTAACATTCGGCATTATGACATTAGCCCCGCTTTGCAACGCTAAAATTCTGCCACTGGGATTAAGCGTCTCCATTGCAGTTGTTGCCGGAATATTTATATCCTTTAATAAAATTCTCACAAGCGCCATAACCTTTAAAGCAATAGTAAAATCACCATTTGAAGCAGTTTTAAGCGGAGTATTATTATTAACAATAAGTGGTCCGATACCTATCATATCCGCTTCAATTTCTTTAAAAAATAAAATATCATCCGCTAAAGACTCAATACTCTGCCCGGGAAGCCCGACAAGACAGCCTGAACCAACTTCATAGCCTAAAGTCTTTAAATCTTTTAAACAGCGGATACGATTATCATAACTCATTTTTGGGTGCATCTGTCCATACAAATTTCGATCAGTAGTTTCAATCCTCAACAAATATCTGTCAGCCCCGCATTCTCTAAACGCTTTATAATCGTCATAACTGCGTTCACCAACACTCAAAGTTAATGCGACATCAAGTTTTTTTATTTCTTTAATGATTTCGCACATAACTTCTTTTGTATAAAAACAATCCTCACCGGATTGCAAAACAACGGTTTTATAGCCAAGTTCTACCGCCTTTTTTGCATACAAAATAATATCTTCAGGAGAAATTCTATAGCGCTCAAGTTCTTTATTTTCACAGCGAAGACCGCAATATTTGCAGGTGCATTTGCATATATTTGAAAATTCAATAAGCCCGCGCAAATGAATCTCATCTCCAACATATTTGCGGCGAACCTCATCAGCGCGAGAAAATAATTCCTCATTAAGACTATCATCTTTTAGTATTTGGATAATATCTGACTTTGAAAAATTTTCCATATTCCAATATAACCGTGTTTAATATATTTAAATTATACACCAAGAATAGCAAAATTTAACAGGTAATAAACGGATTTTTTTCTTTTGCATATACAACTTCAACACCACTGCCGATAAGCCTTTCAAACACCGGCAGAATA
>URYF01000008.1 GCA_900551965.1 uncultured bacterium | reverse complement strand
CCTTTAAGGCTTGATAATATTGGGTTTCGCGGACATAAAAATAAGAAAATAAAAGATTTGAAAAAGTTTACCGCGCGAAATGCTGAATTATCATTTTCTGATAATCAGCTTATGATTGACCCTAAAGCGGAAAGTTTTATTTTAAAATACCCTGTTAAGGGCAGAGCTAAAGTTAATTTTGAATTTGAAGTTTTTATTATAATTTTGGTTCTATCATATTTGTTATCCTACAAGATTGTTGATTATCTTGCAGATTTCAAAACGTTAAAAAAACGGTCACGTTTAGAAATCTTATTTTTACTATTATTTTTTAGTATTTTATTTATTCCAATGCTGAATATTAATACGCTTGGGAAAGTATCAAAAGCTGAAAACAGAACGCTTGCAACATGGCAACCGTTAATAAGTAAAGATGGCAATATTAATTATATGTTTGGAAAAAATTTTGATAGCTGGTATAATGACAGATTTTTTATGAGAGATATATTAGTTATTTCATATATGGATTTGTGTTACAATCTGGCATCTAATTATTATGAAACTAATAATGTTTTTATTAATAAAAAAACAAACTGGATGGGAAATAGCAAGGTTCCATCTAATGATTTATATACTATTGATAAAATGAAAACGGCAGCTGCTAATGTAAAAAGATTACAGGCTTTTTGTAATAAAAATAATATTAAATTATATATTCTTATTGCACCGTCTAAATATGCTATTCACCAAAAAGATTTTTATCCGCTATTGAAACCTTCAAAAGAATATAATAAAGTTCGCAAAATGATTGATTATATCAATAAAGAAACAGGTTTGAATATCGTTTATCCATATAATGAGTTGCAAGAATTAGCGAAAAAAGATTATGCTTTTTTCAAATCTGATCATCACTGGACAGATGAGGGAGCTTATATCGGTTATTTGCAATTGATGCAGCAGATTAAAAAGGATTATCCGAATATTTATATTGCTTCAGAAAAAGACTTTGACTATTTTTATTCAAACAAAATCAGAGTCTGTCCTGATCTTCCGCTTCACCGCGGCAGAACTTATGAAAGAATATCTTTGCATAAAGATAATTACAAAGCGCTTGATACTGATTACAAATACTTTCAACATAAGAATTACAAAAAAGCAAAATTAACGGTTGAAAGTTTTGGAAAAGAGAATTATCATCTGAAACACGTTGATTATCCTTTAAATGCTCCAAAATTATTGCTATGGGGTGATTCGTTCGGGGAAAACCTTATGCAGCCAATTATTTATAGTTTTAAAGATACTGAAAGGATTTACACATATGCTCCGGACGGTCAAGAAAGCACATTATATAGAACAATGAATATTGACCGCTTTGAACAATATATAAAAGATAATCACACAGATGTTTTTGTTGTTTGTTTATCTGATATTAAAAGGCTTCAATATCTCTATAAAAAAGATTAAACGGTTTCCGATGTCGTAAAAAATTCTAAAATTTTCTCGTTATATCTGTTATCAACAGCGCTGAACGGGAAAATTTCTCCGCCAAATTCTTTTCTTACATGGGCTAATGTGCTTTGAATTTTATTTTTCGAAATACAGTCAATCTTAGTGACAACAGTGATTATAGGTAAATCATATGCCATAACCCATTCTCTCATTTGATAGTCGTTTTTTTGAACCTCATGGCGCGCATCAACAAGCTGAACAAGATATTTTATCTGCTCACGCTTTAGCAGATATTCTTCAAGATATTTCTGCCATTTGTTCCTTGCTTCTATTGAAACCTTTGCATATCCGTATCCGGGCAAATCAGCTATCATAAATTCTTCTGAAAAATTAAAAAAGTTAATAAGTCTTGTTTTCCCGGGTACATTTGATGTTCTTGCAAGCTTTTTATTATTCGCTAATCCATTAATAAATGAGGATTTGCCGACATTTGAACGCCCTAAAAGCGGAAATTCCGGAATATTGAAATCCGGACACTGGCTTAATTTTTCTGCACTGATTATAAATTTTGCGTTCATAAATGGTTTCATTTTGTCACCGTTGTTTTTTCTTTTACTTCTTTTATCTTTTGTTTATACAAAACTGTTTGAAACAGATTACACATTTTTTCGTTATTTACGACTGTTAACTGAGTTTTGTTATTTACAAAATCTATGTTGAATGAAGATTCCTGATTAAAAATATTTGCCTGAATATTTACTATTTGAAACAGCCCCTCAGTTAAAATACTAAGAGGCTCTTTCAAAAATGTTTCAAACGTTTTTCTAATATCAAATTTTTTCTTCATAATTTTGCTGTCCGCAAATTTGTTTCTTCAATTTCTGCAGGGCTCAGGTTTGCCGTTCATAAGCTTTTGCATCATTCACTTCAACCTTTGCACCTTACGGGTTCGCTATTGCTTCACCCTGCGCAAAATCCGCTGTCTTGGATTGTTCGGGTTGTCGGAAAACTCAAAGTTTTCCTCCACCTTACGGGCTTGCTTTGCATTGCCCTACCGAAAATCCGTTATATTTTCTGTTGGAATACCTGAATTCTTTGAAGAACAGCGTTTTTATCAGATGCGTTAGGTGCAAGTGCAAGGTATTGTGTATAATATTTAACCGCACCTTGATAGTTGCCTTCAGCTTCGTAAGATTGAGCTTTCAACTTAGCGATTGAAGGTGCATTATGATAAAAGTCAATTGCTCTGTTACAGTATTCGATTGCAGATGCGTAATTGCCTTCTTTGTATTGACGAAGTGCAATTTCAAAGAATTCATTAGATTTCATTTCACATAAATTGATATAGTGAATACCGTTTTCTGCAATTCTGTTATCCGGATCAGCCATTAACACTTTTTGAAGAGCTTTTCTGGCTGTTCTGAATTGTTTGTGCTGAACAAGAATTTCTGATAAATACAACTCATCATCAACACTGTTTGCGAAATTGATTGCATTTTCAAAAGTATAAACGGCATCTTTTTCACGGCCTAAAGACAGATAAGCTTCCCCTTTAATCACTGTATCCATCAGGCTGTTGCTTGCAGATTGAACAATGTAGTTCAAGTTTTCTTGGGTCATTTCCATCTGGTGGGTAAGTTTGCCAAGTTTAATTTTTGCAAGATGTAGTTTCAAATCATTCGGGGTTCTTTGAATAGCTTCATTTACATAATCATAAGCAAGATACACATCTTTGTTTGTAGTGTAATCTCTGCTGTCTGCAGTATCTTTAGCCATTTCATAATAAGTGTTTGCAAGTCCGATGATTGCATTGTTATTATATGTTGCATCTCCTAACAGTCTTGAATAGTATTCAAGAGCCTGTTGGTATTTTTTTGTTTCTAATGACATATTAGCAACTCTGTAAACCCCTTCCTTGTAGTTAGGATTTAAGATGATAGCTGTTTTTAATTCTTCCATAGCAAATTCGTGATCGGCTCTTCTTTCATAAACTCCTGCCAGGTTGATATATGGACGGGAATTTTCAGGTTTAACATGAATAGCTTTTTTGAATGAATTTATAGCAGCCGGCTGGTTGCCTTGTTTTAAATATAATTCACCTTGAAGGTTCCATGCCGGAGATGAATTTGGATTGATATGCAATGAGTGGTTTAACCAGGTCAATGCTTTTGTATAATCACCGCGTCTTGCTTCAACCTGACCCATGTGATACATAGATGTCGGGTTATGAGAATTGCATTTGATAGACTGCAGATAATATTTTTCAGCTTGATCTAAATCCCCTTCAAGCATGGCAACATTACCTAAGTTATCGTATGCAGGTGCAAAGTTCGGGTTATTCTTCAAAGCAACTTTGAATAAATCTTGAGCATCTTTTTTGTTGCCAAGTTTTAATGTTGCAACACCCATAGCATTATATGCCTGGTAGTATGTACTATCTAAACCTACAGCAGTTACAAATTCTTTAATTGCCGCATTTGAAAGGTTTGAAATGTTTTTGATATATTCAACATCTGATGATGTTTCACGCATTAAATATACTAACCCTTGAGCATAGTGAAGTTCCGGCTTGTTAGGATATTTTTTTAACAATTTATCCAATTCAGCCTGAGTCGGAGCCAGTTTCCACTGTTTTGCCTGTGATATTAACAACAATGCTTTCGCATCCATATCATTAGGATTTTTACTCAAAATTGTTTTTAAGCGGGCATCAGCATCTTCATAATTGTTATATTCAATTAATCTGCTTATATCGACGTAACTTTTAGATACTTGAGCTTTTATAGGCTGGGCAGCAAACGCATGAGGTGCACAAAAAATACAAGATGTTAAAATCATTGAAGTAACTAATAATTTTTTACAATTCATGTTTTCACCTACTTTTACTTTTATACTATTCTAAATCTTATAAAAGTATTGTATAATAGTTATTGTAAAAAAGCAACAAGGTAACATATGGCATTAAATGTAAAATCAAAACAGGATTTGGAAGATTTTAAATCATATATTTTAGTGGAGAAAAACTTTTCTAATCATACGGCAAAAGCTTACTATGCTGATATTTTAGCCTATTTGATATGGCTTGGAGATCAGGAATGTGAAGTGGTAAACTTTGCAAAAGTTCGTGAATATTTGCATTTTATGCAGATTTTTAATTACAAAAAAACAACTGTTGCAAGAAAGATTGCATCTCTCCGAACCTTTTATAAATACTTGCATAGAGAGAATAAAGTCGATAATAATCCGGCAGAAAGTCTAATATCCCCCAAACGACCTAAGTCGTTGCCAAAATTCCTCACAACAGATGAGGTGGAACAAATTTTGAGTAATATAAATATTGATACACCTGCAGGGTATCGCAACAGGGCTATTCTTGAACTCTTATGGGCAAGCGGAATGAGGGTTTCGGAGTTAAGCGGGTTAAATTTTGGAAATCTTAACCTTGAGAATAATGAGATAACAGTTTTTGGTAAAGGATCAAAAGAGCGTATTATTCTTGTAACTGATCGTGCAAAGTCTTATCTGCAAGGATATATCGATTATGCTCGTAATTTGGTTGCCAAGGGTTATGAACTTGAGCCGATAACAGATACAACTCCTGTTTTTATCAACAAAACCGGTTACAGATTGCAAACAAAAATGGTGCGAAATGTTATTAACAATATTGTTGAGAAAATTGAACTGCCAAAACATGTAACACCTCATATGTTCAGGCACAGCTTTGCTACTCATTTGATAGAAAACGGAGCTGATTTGAGGGTTGTGCAAGAACTTTTGGGGCATGCAAGTATTTCAAATACCCAAATTTATACTCATATTTCTATGCAGCATATGAAAGAAGTTTATGATGAAACTCACCCTAGGGCTTGATTTGCGCTTTTATCAATTGACTAGTGTTGATAAATGTGTTAAAATTAGTTTATAGAGTTTTCTTATGGGATTGATGAGTATGAATTTTAATAAAAAAAGACTGGCATTTACACTATCAGAAGTTATGGTTACCCTTTCACTAATTGGATTTTTGGCAACGATGACATTGTCAACGGTAGGCTCTTCCATTCAGCAAAGGGCAAGACTTGCAGAGTTTAGAACAGCTTATGCAAAGATGGAAACGGCACTGAGGTCTGTAAGTTCAGGTGAGGGCAAAGTGTTTTTATGCTATGCTGCGCCTACAACTGCAGAACAATCAGAGTTTGGCATGCATTTGGCAGGAACTGCTCCGGCTCAAACTACAGGTTGTAAAGAATTGGAAAAAGCTTTTGTAAGAGCGCTTGGGGCAACCCGCTTTTGCGAAACGGTTGATCCTTTAACAGGCGGTTGTTTCCCGAGAAATTATCCGACTAATAATAATGTGGCAGAAGATGCAGGTTGTTTTAAAGATTATACTAAATCAAGTGCATACGTGCTTGATAACAGTATGATTGTTTTTACTAATACAAAAAATGGCGGTTTGCATTTGTTTGCAATAGATATTAACGGTCGTAAAGGTCCTAATAAATGGGGACAGGATATATTTCCGTTCTCTATAAAATATACAGAGACTGTTAAACAAGTAAACAGTACAAGAATTTTTGTTACGGCTACCGGAATATTGCCGCCAACAGGTTGCTCAATACCGGATACTGCACCTTCAAAATCAACAGCAACTATGATGAAGGATTCTGCCGGTATAATTGTTAAAAAATAAAGAATTTTAACTTATCAGACCTATTGTTTCATTAAACATTATCATATGAAAGTCTGCGCTTGTCATACCGGGGTGTTGTTTCATAAATTTTATAACATCAAATTTAGTCAGAAACTTATCCAGTTTTTGAATGGCTTTTTCATTACCTTCATTTTCGCCTTTTAATTTGCTGATGTAATTTTGCACCATTATATAAACATCATCTTCTGATAATGGCGGTAGTTCTCCAATGTTAACTTCATCTTTGTCATCATTTTCAAGATATCTTTTATCATCATCTTTTTGCTGATTTTGTTGATGTTGTTTTTTCTCCTGACCGGTAGATATAGCCGATTCTATTCGTTGTCCGAACGGATTATTCACGGAATTGAACATAATATACCTCAATTATTAGTAATGCATGCTCTTTTTATCGGCAAATTTTCAAAAAACTTTAATTTTTTAGATTTAAAGGTTTATAAACTCATATAATAATCTTTTAAGATTTTGGTATCTGTTTCGATGTTTGGGCTTTCGCAAACCAGTGCACCTTTCACACCAAATTCTTTTAAAGCTTTTAGCAAGTCTTTATAGTTCATATCAGATTCTTCAAGTATGAGATGACGTTTTTCACCTTTAGCACTATATTCGATTCCTGCAAGATGTGCGTGGAAATTGTTTATAGCAAAATCTCCAAGTTCTGTGCCTATTCTATCCAGAATTTTACAAAATTCGTCATAAGTATTGTATTCCCCGGCTGTTCTGGCATGAATGTGTGAAAAATCAATACAAGGCAGAACCTGTTCAAATTCTTTTGATAACCTGATAATTTCTTCGTAATCTCCCCATTGGGTTGCTTTTCCTGTGGTTTCCGGGCGAATCCACATTTTTATATTGTGCTTTTCAAGTGTTTCAATAATTTTTTGAGTCTGCGTTTTTACTTGTTGATAAACTGTTTCTTTATCACCGCCCATATAAAATGCCGCATGATATGTAATGCTGTATCCGCCAAAATCATTTGCTGCATTTGCGGTATCTATTATTCTTTGGACACTTGCTTCAACTTTATCTTCTTCTTTTGAATTAAGATTAACATAGAAAGGTCCGTGGGCAGTTAATACAAGATTTTTTTCTTTTTGGGTTTTATTTAAAAATTGACGGGTTTCGTCACTCATTCTGACTCCGTGAACAAATTCGACTTCCATTCCGTCGAGCCCCATTTCTTCAATAATTTCAAAAGCTTTCGGGTAGCCGCCTTTACCTGTTGATAATGGCATGCCGGCTGTTAAGAAGTTTAGTTTATCTAATTTATAAAAATTTTGCATAATACCCTCCGGGGTAAATAGTAATTATACTTTTACCTGAATTAATTCTTCTAAAATTTCGCAAGCATCTGACACAAGTTTAGAACAATGTTCTTTTCTGGCACTTCCGCTTATACCTGCACTCAATATTCTACAGCAGGTAACTTTATTTCTTTTTTTAAATTCTTCAACAAGTTGAGCGGCTTTTTCTCTTGCAGATATTTGGTTTTCGAATTTATTGTTTCTTCCGAAAATATGTCCCAAAACCATTTGTGAAGCTGCTATGGTTCCGCATAGGCAGCCTGATGACATTCCTGCAGAAAAAGTTGTTGCGCATGGTAATAATTCAGCCGGGCATAAACCTTCATCTATACAGGCTTGAACTATACTTTCCGAGCATGAATAGCCGTTTTTAAAATATTCTAAAGCTTTTTCTTTAATCATTTTTATTTCTTCCTTTGTTTAATTCTTCACATAAAAATTTGCTGTTGTCAAAATTTTGGTTGGGTTATCTCGGGAATATACTTTCATTGTATATGCTCCGGTTGAATTTAGGACAACATAATCTGTATAATAGTGAGCTTGTTCATCTCTTAACTTTACTCTTTTACCCCAAACCAAGTCATACCCGTACATTTCAGCTTTATCTCCTCCGATTTTTACTATTTGGATTAAAAGCATTTTTGATTCTACCTGTTTTGGCAGGGTTACCAAATAATAAATTCGCTCTCCGGGTTTGAATACATTAGTGTTGCTTGGTGAAAGGATTGTATCTTGTGTAAATTGGTGTTTGTTGAACAAAATATTTGCCTGTTCATTATCACACGCGCAGGTAAATACAACCATAAATATAGTTATTATGAATAATAATATTTTTTTCATAGTTATTGAAGTTGTTTGATTTGGGCTTGAACAGTGTTAATCATATCTTTATCGTTATTGTGTTTTATGAATAACTTGTAATTTTTTATTGCATCAGATTTTTTTCCCTGATATTCAAATGCTCTTCCCAAAGCGTAGTATGCATAGCCAAAATTATAATCAGCATCAAGTGAAATTACTTTTTCAAAGCTTTTTTGGGATTCAATCAGATTGTTTTCATTAGCGTATGCCAAACCAAGATTGAACCAGCCGTCCGTGTAATCAGGATTAACTATAATTGACTTTTGGTAATAATTTACAGCTTTTGTGTTATCTTCTTTCATTTTGTAAATATTGCCGATTTTTAACAGAGTTATTGCATCATTTGGAACAAGCTGTAATGCATCTTGATAATTTTTAACAGCAGCTTCGTAGTTATTTTCTTTGAAGTTTTTATCACCTTCTAAAATTAAATCTTCGTTTTGTTTAAGCGTTATAGAAGAAGACTTAATAACAGGTTCTTCTTCTTTAGGTGCTTGAGTTTTAGCCGGAGCTTCGGCCCCGTCGACAGTTATTGTAATTACAGAAATTTCATCTTGACCTGTGGTACTGATTTCCGGAACTGTTACTTTCGGTTTGTAAAGTGATGAGATAAAATCGCTGTATTCTGCTGAATAAACAGTTTTTTCAGGGTCTATAGATATAGCTTTTTCATAGTTTTCAGATGCTTTAGTATTGTTACCTTGTGCTCTGTACACTTTTGCCAATCCGTAATATGCAAATCCATCTGAATAACCCTCTTTTATCGCTGTTTTAAAGTTATCTAAAGCTTCATCATAAGCTTCAACTTCAATAAGTTCGTGACCTCTTGAAACCAAGGCATTATTTAGATTATCTCTAACCGTTTTATCAGTTTTTACTGTTTGTAATTCTTTATAAAGGACTATTGCATCCTGGTATTTATGCAGTGCGTGCAAAGCTAATGCCTTGTTGAATTTTATGGTATAATCCTCAGGCTGGACTTTTAAAATTTCATCATAATATTTTATTGCATTATTATAATCTTTTCTATTGTGGTAACATAATGCAATATCTTTTTTAATATTTATATCTGTGCTGTCTTTGGTTTCTGCAATCAGATAATTTTCTAAGGCTTTATCAAAATTGTTCAAGGTTTTATAAACAGCTGCAATATTTTTATATCCGTTTACATCATTTGGGAAAGCTTTGATATACATATTATATTGTGTAATTGCTTCGGTATTTTTCTCCATATCTGCAAGCAGATTTGCATAGTCAAGTCTTACTGTGTTGAGGTTTGGAACTTTGGCAAGTACTACTTGATACTGTTCATAAGACATTTCATTTTTGCCTAAATCCTGATAAGCTTGTGCCAGTCCAAGATGGGCGGAATTGTTTTCAGGATCAATTTCTATTGCTTTTTCAAGCATTTCGGCAGCTTTTTCTGAGTTATTTGTATTTAAAAGTGAGATGCCGTATTCTGAAAAGTTTTTAAACGAGTCAGGATTTTTATCATAAATTCTTTTGAATTGTTTTACGGAGTTTTCATAATCTTTCACTGCCAGATAAGAAGATGCAAGGTTTTCTCTCGATTCCGCGTGCTGTGAATATGTTTCTAAAAAGGTATTGTAGCTTTTGATTGCTTTTTTGTAATCTCTTAATTGGTATTGAGCATTGGCAATGTTGTAGTAATTATATTTATATTCAGGAAATATATCCAAAGCTTTTTCGTAAGATTGAAGAGCTTCTTTATATTTACCCTGGGTTTCATAGATGCTGCCTATACTTATATAAACGAAAGCATCATCCGGTTTTAATTCAATAACTTTTTTGTATGTTTCAAGAGCTTTTTCCGTATTATCGGTTTCTGTGTACAGGCCGGCAAGCTTGGTATAAAGCATTACATCACCGCCCGAAATTTTTGCAGCCTGTTCAAGTTTTGAAACTGCTTCTTTCAAATCTTGCTGGTGTTCCGCACTGCAGGCTTCCTGATATAAAAGACTGGCTTCTGCAGACATTTGAGCTGCGGCAGGCAGTGCTCCCAGTGCTAATGATGAAACCAATATACTTGTTAATAGTGACTTTTTAATTTTCATAACCCCTCAAAACTTTCTACTGAATTTTACCACAAAAATTATACCTGTGTAAAGCTGTCAGAGTATATTTTTTTGTTTAGCAAAACTGCTGCTGTTTTAATAATATTTTGCTCTTGCGGATTGTTTTTGTCAAATTTAATATCTTCTAATTCGCCAAAAGAGTTTATCATATTTAATAAATTCAGATATAATTCGTCTGTTGTTGACTTGGCACAGCCGCTGTCAAGCATTTTTAAAATCCTGACAAGTTCTGTATCTTTAGCATCCATAATTATTGCATCAAGTCCTGCGCCTTTTGCTAAAACTGCATAAACTCTGTTGATAAGCGGTCTTAATTCCTTCGGGCAGCCGTTTGAAATGTTTGATAACCCGATTACTGTGTTAACTTTCGGGTCAAAACTTTCTTTGATCATTTGGATAGTATTTAAGGCTTCAAGTGCTTGGGATTGGTCTGCGCAAATCGGTAAAATCAGTGGATCAAAAAAGATTTTGTTGCTTTCAATTCCTTTTTCCATACATTTTTCATAAATCTCAAAAACAATTTCTAGTCTGCCGTCTGCAGATTTCGGGATACCTGTTTCTTTTGACAGGGCAAGTGCTACAAGATTGCAATTGTATTCTGCGGCTAAATCTGTCAGGTTTTCAAGCCTTTCAGTATCTTTTGAAGTACTGTTAATAAAACAATTTTGGGGATTTTTGAGAAGTCTAAACCCTTCTTTTATTGCAGTTTGATTTGTTGAATCGAGTGATAAATTTTTGTTCGCAATGATTGGAATTAACCAGTCAAAAATTTTATCAAGGTGCCCTTTGGCGGGCCCTACATTGAGGTCAATACAGTCCATATTTTCTTGAATTTTTACCAAATTTTTGACAAAATTTTCGTCTTTTTTTTCAAGAGCCTCTCTTACTTGTTTTGAAATTATATGTATGTTTTCTCCGATTAAAATCATACATAAATTTTACCATAAATATTCAAAAATTTACACAAAAAGTTAGTTTAATTAATGAATTTTTATATAAACAAAACTTCTTAATAATTTTTTACAATTAAAACTCGCTTGTAATAACAAAAAATTTCGGATTGAGGGTTTAATACTAGAAATACCATGGAATTCATGTTATAATATAACAGGTTCTCAAAAAAAATTAGTGTAAAAGGAGTAGGTTTATGGCGACATCAATTTCTGACAAAGAAACAGCAAAGGTGAAATCAAAATTCACTGACGAATTCGAAAATTACTTGAAAAATCAATGTACAAAAACAACGTTTAACGGTACTGAATTAGAGTCATTCTCTTGGTACAAAAAAGTTTTAGGTTTGGTTTAGGATGGTATCTTTGAAAAAATTTTAAAATCCGGTCTATCTGACCGGTTTTTTAATGCGTGTACTAATTTACAATAAATTTTTTTTAGATATAATCAAGTATATGAAAACAAGAGATAACGTAAGAAATTTTTGTATAATTGCCCACATTGACCACGGAAAATCAACACTTGCTGACAGGCTTCTTGAAAAAACCGGCACTGTATCACAGCGAGATATGCAGGAACAGCTTTTGGATTCTATGGATATCGAGCGTGAACGCGGGATTACTATTAAATTAAATGCTGCCAGAATGAGTTATCAAGCTTCTGACGGTAAAAATTATGAATTGAATTTAATTGATACGCCGGGGCACGTGGATTTTTCTTATGAAGTATCAAGATCCTTGGCTGCTTGCGAAGGTGCCTTGCTTATTGTTGATGCGACCCAAGGGGTTGAAGCTCAGACATTAGCTAACGTTTATCTTGCAATTGAGCAGAATTTAGAAATTATTCCTGTTATAAATAAGATTGACCTGCCGTCTGCCGATGTTGAACGTGTAAGGCAGGAAATTGAAGAGATTTTGGGTATTGATGCATCTATGGCGATTCCTGTCAGTGCAAAAACAGGTATAGGAATTGAAGATGTCTTAGAAGCTGTTGTGGATTATATTCCGGCACCTGTTGATAACTCTGAAAAACCTTTAAGAGCATTGGTTTTTGACAGTGTGTACGATCAATATTTGGGAACAGTATGTTATTTTAAAGTTGTAGACGGATCGATTTCACTTGGTGATAAAGTCCGGTTTATGGCATCAGGCAAAGAATGCGAAGTTGTAGAATTAGGGTACCAAACTCCTGCCAGAATGCCTGTTAAAAAGCTTACTTGTGGCGATGTTGGGTATTTTGCAGGTTCTATCAAGGAATTGACCCGATTTGTAGGTGATACAATTACAAATGTTGAACGCCCTGCTTCAGAGGCTCTTCCTGGCTATAAGGAAGCTCTTCCTATGGTATTTTCCGGTATGTATCCGGTTGATAATGAAGATTACGGTGATCTTAAAGAGGCACTTGAAAGATTAAAACTTAATGACAGCAGTATTACATTTGAACCGGAAACCTCTAGCGCTTTAGGTTTTGGATTCAGATGCGGATTTTTGGGTATGCTGCATATGGAAATTGCGCAGGAAAGACTTGAGCGCGAATATGATCTTGCGCTTGTAACAACTGCTCCGTCTGTAGTTTACAGGGTCCATAAAACAAATGGAGAAGTTGTTGAAATCGATAACCCTGCAAATCTGCCATCTGCACAGTATAGAGAATATATTGAGGAACCTTATGTAAAAGTTCAAATTATTACACCAAACGAATTTGTCGGAACTTTGATGGATTTGGCGCAAACAAAACGCGGTATATTTATTAATATGACTTATCTTGATAAAGTTCGTGTTGATTTGGCTTACGAAATCCCATTAAGTGAAGTTATTACTGACTTTTATGATCAATTAAAATCCAGAACAAAAGGATACGCAAGTTTGGATTATGAATTTAGTGAATATAAACGTTCCAAACTTGTAAAACTTGATATTATGCTCTCCGGTGAAATTGTTGATGCTCTTTCTGTTATTTGCCACGAAGACAGTGCGTTTTATATTGGTCAGAAATTAACGACTAAGTTAAAAGAAATTATTCCGCGTCAATTATTTGAAGTGCCTGTACAAGCAGCTGTAGGCGGTAGAATTATTGCAAGAACTACAATTAAAGCAATGCGTAAAAACGTACTTGCAAAATGTTACGGCGGTGATATTTCACGTAAGCGTAAGTTGCTTGAAAAGCAGAAAAAAGGCAAAAAACGAATGAAATCTGTTGGTAGTGTGGAAGTTCCACAGGAAGCATTTATGGCTGTTCTCAGCCTTGATGAGGATTAGTAAATCCTTTAGCGTTTGCTATCATTGCAACATCTAAACGGTTTTTTGCACCGGTTTTCCTGATAATTGAAGCAACATGCGCTTTTACGGTATGGTGTGTAATTGTAAGTATTTCTGCAATTTCTTTATTTGTCAATCCTTGCATTACATACTTTAGAACTTCTAATTCTCTGTCAGTAAAGTTTTTGTTTTTGATTTTATCTTTATCGTTTTTTACTTCCATAACAGCATATCCTTTCTTGTATCCAAATTAATATTATAATGTTATTAAGCCTTGTTGCTATTAGCCATTAGGGCAATTTATACGAACTATATACATTTGGGTAATAGTAAAAATTTTTTGTTAAGAGTTTGTAACATTTTATTTAACATGCGCAATTATTTAAAACAGAAATACTTTATATATACAAGAGATGGAAAATCTAAAATAGGATGATTATTAAAACTAAATAAGAGTATGTGAGTACAAAAGGAGATTCGACAATGGTACACGGAATTAGCGGTAATGATGCATTTAGATATTTAAACAATATTAACACCGCAGGAAAAACTCAAAAAGCAGAAAAACCAGCAGAAACAAAATTAGCACAGCCTATTCAAATGACAGGTACAGATACTGTTGGAAGAAAAGAATTAGATAATAGTAATCCATATGCAGCAATGGGAGTTGTGTTTAATACTTCAGTAACTACAGACACAAGAATTGCAAAAGCTGCAGATCAAGATTTTGGATCTTGGAGCGGCAATTTTAAATTAAACAATATACAAGCTGCAAATTATGATTTAGCAGATTATAGAGCAAGATTAAATCCGGCAGGATTTGCTTCTGAATATGTTAATCCGCAAGAAGTTACAGCAAATCTTGAAAAAAGTGAAGGACTGCTTGCTAATATGTTCAAAAGAATCTAAACATATACTCACATCTTATTAATTAAGGTCAGTTTAGTAACTGACCTTTTTTCTGCGATATTTGCCGAATGTGAAAATTCAGTTTCTGTTCCGGTCTGTTTAGAATAACAATAATACAAAGCAGACAAAAGTATATTAACAAATGTTACAAAAATCTGCCTAAATTTGATAAAAGACTAAAGATTCTTAAAATACATGCCGTAACTTATTATGTGAGTAAAAGATAAGGAGAACCGAAATGGCAATCGAATTTAACAAATTTAACAACGGTTATAACAATTATAACCTTGCTATCGGTCAGAAGGCAGCAAAGGAAGCAGCTGAATTAAAAAAAGCTGAAACAACAAAGGAAGCATTAAAAACCGAAGCCGAATTTAAGGGTTTGGAAAACGAAACTGATTTATTGACTAAAAATACCCAGTATCTTTACGGGGTAAGACTTGGTAAATTTACAGCTGAAGACAAAGAATTGGCTGACAGAACAAATGAGATTTTGGCAAGTTTGGGATATAACTATAAAGTTTCAGCAGCGCAGGCAGCAAGTGTGGCAAACGGGGTTAAAACTGTTGTTGCACCAGGTATGAAGCTTGCTGAAGACGGTGCGGTTGCAGCAAATATTCAAGATCCTAACGGACCGTTTGCAGATTTATTTGCATAATAAGACTTATAAATATACTTACTCACACGACATTTTTCAGACCGGTTGCAAAATCGGTCTTTTAATTTTGCCTGTAGATTTATAATTCGAAAATATGAAATTTAGATAAAATTTTTCCTAAAATGTATGTTGATGTTAAAATTGTAATATGGCTGGAACGTGGGACGAATTAATTCAACAAATAAAAGGCAGGCTCGATATTGTGGAAGTAGTATCAGAGCAGGTTGTGTTGAAGAAAAAAGGCAACAATTACTGGGGATTATGCCCTTTCCATAAAGATAAAAACCCTTCATTCTGTGTAACTCCGCATTTAGGAATTTATAAATGTTTCAGCTGCGGGGAAGCCGGTGATGCTTTGAAATTCCTTATGAAAACAAGAAATATTGAGTTTAAGGATTTAATTGTAGAACTTGCTGACAGATTCGGATTAGAAATTCCGGCAACTTACAAAAAAGACGGTTCATCTTCTCGTGAAGTTAAAGAGCAAATGCTTGCGGCAACTATGGTTGCGGCTGAATTTTATCATGATTTGCTTATTCGCTCAAAGGATTCTAATGCCGAAGTTGCCTTGAAATATTTGACCAAAAGAGGAATTGGAACTGATATTATTAAAAAGTTTCATATCGGGATTGCACCAAAATCATATACAACTTTGTATGATGAACTTAGAAAAGATTTTTCAAATGACATTTTAGAAAAATGCGGCTTGATACTAAAAAGCGATAAAGGCGGATATATTGACAGGTTTAGAAACCGTGTCATTATTCCTATTCAAAATGAAAATGGCGAATTTGTGGCATTTGGAGCAAGAGCTTTGGAAAAAGATCAAAATCCTAAATATCTAAATTCTTCTGATTCATTAATATATAATAAAAGCCGTTTGCTTTATGGATTATATACTGCAAAAGATGCGATAAAAGAAAATGATTCGGTAATTTTAATGGAAGGTTATTTTGATGTTATCTCTTCTCAGGCGCACGGTATTGAAAACTGTGTGGCATCTTGCGGGACATCTTTAACCCCTGATCATGTAAAACTTTTGTCACGATATACCAAATCAAGAAGGATATATCTTTCATTTGATACAGATTCAGCTGGGCAAAAAGCAACAGCAAGAGGGGCTTCTGTTATAAAAGAAGTATTTGCCGGACTTGGTGATATAAAACAGTTTGACGAAAGTTATGTTTCATCTGACAAGGATAAATATGCTTGCGAAATTCGTGTAATAGCACCGCCTGAAGGTAAAGATCCTGATGAATTTGTGCGTTCGGTAGGCCCTGAGGCTTATAAAATGTATATGGAAAATGCTCCGTTATTCATTGATTTTCAGCTTCAAAATATTTTGAGTGAAAAGGATAAATACACAACTCCGCAGGAAAAGGCGCAATATATAAAACAAATAATTCCTGTGTTATCAGAAGTTAAAAACAGAATCATCCGATCTGAATATATCGATATGGTTGCTCAGTCTCTTGGGATTGATTCAGGGGCAATTCGTGCTGAGATGAAAGTTTTTGAGCGTGCCAATCTGCCGCAGGTAGAGCGTATTGTTAAGAATGTAACAAAAAATACATCAATTTTGCAAAAAGCGCAAAAAAATTTATTGAGCATTTTTCTTGTACCTGACAGTCCTTTAACATTTACTCAAATAAATGAAATGATTGACAGCGTTACATTCGATGATGAAATATTAATAAATGTAAAAACAACAATTGACAAATTGATATGTAGCGTAAATAATGTGAAAGAATTAATCGAACACTTATATACCGAGTTTGTTGATAATCCAGACGCCCAGGCAATTTTACCCGAGTTGATTTCAGCATCGGAAGTATATAGAGGTCTGAATGAAGAAGATTTTGAAAGTGTGATAAGAGAAACGATTGACAAAATTCATCATTGCAGGCAGGTTAAAGAAACCGAACACATTAAGAATTTATATAAAGGGATTAGCGATGATGATCCCGAAGCCCTTAAAATTCAAATACAACTAAGAGATAAAATAAAGAAAATAAGACAAAAATCGGAGAAATTTTAGATGACAAAAAAAAGACAAGCAAGCTCCTCAGTAGTTAGTGTAATGGAAGATGAAACCCTGGATTTACAAGACATTAGCGAGGATTCAGTTTTAGATTCTGAACATGATGCGATTAATTATATGAATGTTGATATTTCAACAGATAACATTGAAGATATTGTAACCTCAAAAATGGGAGATAAGATTAATCCCGAAGATATTTATATGCTTCATACCTCAGATGAACCTGATCCAAGTGATTTGGAACTTCCAAAAAATGTTGCAATCGATGATCCGGTGAGATTATATTTGCGTGAAATTGGCAGAATTAAGCTGTTATCAGCTAATGAAGAAATTGAATTAGCAAGAAAAATTCTTGAAGGCGGAACTCCCGGGGCTATTGCAAAAAGAAAATTAGTTCAGGCAAACTTGCGTTTGGTTGTAAGTATTGCTAAAAAATATGTAGGACGCGGAATGTTATTCTTAGACCTTATTCAAGAAGGTAACTTAGGTTTGATCCGTGCAGCTGAAAAATTTGACCACGAAAGAGGTTTCAAATTCTCAACTTATGCAACATGGTGGATTAGACAGGCGATTACACGTGCAATTGCTGATCAGGCAAGAACAATCAGAATTCCTGTTCACATGGTTGAAACAATTAACAAATTGAAAAAAGTTACAAGAAAATTGGCTCAAGATCTTTCAAGAAAACCAACTGAAGATGAATTGGCAGCAGAAATGAATGTTTCAATTCCAAAACTTCGTGAAATTATCAAGATTGCTCAAGAACCTTTATCACTTGAAACACCGATTGGTAAAGAAGAAGATTCAAGACTGGGTGATTTTATTGAAGATAAAGAAGCTGATGCACCTGTTAAGATGGTTGCTTCCGAATTGCTAAAAGAAGACCTTGCCGAAGTTCTTTGTACATTATCACCAAGAGAACGTGATGTATTGAGATTGCGTTTTGGTATGGATGACGGGCGCCAAAGAACACTTGAAGAAGTTGGACAATTGTTCGGAGTTACCCGTGAACGTATCAGACAGATTGAAGCAAAAGCTCTAAGAAAACTTCGTCATCCAAACCGTAAAAAACGTTTGGAAGAATACGTTGAGTAATATTTAAAAAATAAAACAAATAAAAACCTCTTATTTAGTAAGAGGTTTTTATTTGTATATCCGGAAGTTTTAGAAATTAAATTATTATAACCTGCATTTTTTAATCAAAACAATATCACCGCGTTTGATAATTTTTGCCAGTTTTTTAATAACCTCGTTATCCATTCTGATACAGCCAAGAGAAGAGTGTTTGCCCAGACTTTTGTAGTTATTGTTTCCGTGGATAAATTCACCTGTCAAAGCTTTTTCGCCTGTTTGCGGGTCAAGTTTTTCCAGACAGATAATTTTTGGTCCGTAATTCCAGGGTTGTTTGCGGCGTTTGGTTGATGCTGGTGCTCCTTTATACGGGTAGCTTTCAATATGGGTAACTACTCTGACTCCTGTGTCTGTCGGTGTATTCTTTTTACCGGTGGCAACTAAATATGCACAAGAAGGTTTTCCGTTTTCATCATAGTGGTATAAAACATTTTCTGAAATATCCACAACAATTGCGGCATTTTTCTTTTCGCCCATTACCGCAACTTCAGGATTTGGCGCAGATCTAAGAAGTAACGAATCTGTACTGCCTTCAGGAGTTGGGCATATAAAACCGACGGTATCTGTTTTTACAGTATCAGTTGATGGGGTATATTCAAATGTATCATTGGTGATTTTTGCATTTATTTTCTGAACCGGAGGAGTAAATAATAATAGCCCGGCAGCTGCACCTATCCCCAATCCGGTCTTGATACCGGTAATTGCAGAAATTTTCATAATATAGATTATAAAGCAAAAAACAAAAATATTTGCTAATACAGCTGAAATTTGTAACTTAGCTCAATATATCTTCTAAAATTTCAGCATTTTTAGATGCATCTTGTAATTGTTGTTTTGAAATTCTGCGCATGTAATTTCTGAGCGCTTCTCTTATCAATTCACTTCTTGAACAACTCTCTTTATCTGCTAATCCATCTACCTTATTTAAAAATTCATCAGGCATGGTTACTAAAATTTTAGCCATAAACTAACCCTTTCTTGTGGATATTATACCATACGCGTAATTTTTTATCAAGCAGAACTATTCAATCAGGCTTCTCCGGGTTGGTATTGTTAAAAGTTATTAAATAAATAAAATAAAATCGAAAGGAGTCAATATGGAAGAAAATCAAAAACCGGAAGAAACCGGCAAAAACAGAGAAGAAATTTATCATACCTGCGCGGGGCATTCATTAATGAAATCTTTGCTGGTTGGACTATTAATCTTTTTGGGAGCATTTTGTGCGTTTTATGTTGTGTCAGACTGGCATTTTAAAAACCTTATGCGCCCGGGGTTCAAGGGATACCCGGGGCAAATGGAGCATATGATTAAAAAAGAAATGAAATCTATGAATCGTATGTTTAAAAAAGAAGAGGGAAATTTTCTTAAAAAAACAGGAAATATTATCCATCTTCAAAAAGAAGAAAATGTTTACAGGGTAATCATTGATTTAAGGGCTTTTGATAATAATGAAAATAATGTCCAAATCAGTGCTAACGGTAATATTTTAACAATTGCCGGGCGTTCTATCAGAAAATCCAAAAATAATGAACAAATTTCTGAGTTTCAACAAAATTATATGTTTGGTGATAATGTCAAACTAGAGGATTTAACAAAGGAAACAAATGGAAATTATTTTATTATCACAATTCCGATTATAGAAAATGAAGATTAAAAAAGTAGGGGATATTTATTTATCCCTTATTTTTTGCTAAAATATTTTTATGAAAATTTTAGGTATAGATCCCGGTATGGCGATAGTTGGTTATAGTATTTTGAATTATGACGGCAAGGGTTCCGAGCTTTTGCATTCAGGATCAATTCAGACGGCTAAAGGTGAGAGAGAATCTGCAAGATTATTGGAGATTTTTAATGATATGACCTCTGTTGTTGAAAAATATCAGCCTGATGTTTGCGCAATTGAAAAGCTTTTCTTTTTTCGGAACCAAACAACTGTCATGCCTGTAGCTCATGCAAGAGGGGTTATTTTAACTGTATTAGAACAGCATAGTATTCCTGTTTATGAATACACTCCGATGGAGGTTAAGCAGATTTTGACAGGGTATGGAAGAGCTGATAAAAAAGAAGTTGAACAAATGGTTAAAATAAGCCTTGGGGTTGACAAGCTGCCAAAACTTGATGATACTGTGGATTCTATAGCAATTGCGATTTCTTATACCCGAAGTGCTGATGCAATACAAGATTTGAAAAAGTTTGAGTTTTAGCTGTATAGATGTTAGAATATTTTGAAAGAAAATAAAAATGAATAAATTTATTGTAAAAAATATTGTAATACTAAGTTTAATATTAGGCGGAATTTTAGGGCTTTTGGCACCTATTCCGTATGTTGGTACTGTAATGTTATTTGCGGCATTATTGCTGGCAGCGCCATTGGTTATAGTTTATCTTATTATGGATTCAAAACTTGATTTAACTACAACAAAAGATAGTATTATTACAGGGGCGCTTATCGGATTTTGTGCAAATATTTCATTTTCTGCCGCGTATTCAATTGTAATGGCTTTGCTTGCGAAAGTTTTTCATTACACTTCTAACTTTTTCTTGAGTGCAATGATTACAAATTCTCCAATATGGCTTTTGGCAGTATTTATAATTTTTATTGGTGTGCTTTGTGCAGTAACAAACGCATTTTCAGGTTTTGTAACTTATTATGTGATAAATTTTATTCGTGATATGTATGAAAAACAGCATCAGGATGAAATTCATAAAAATGATGATAGTTTTACAGATTTATAAAAAGATTTAACAAGATAGTAAAGGAATATAAAAATGGCTGAATTTATTTCAAAAATAAGAACAATAGAATGGATTGATACGTATTCAAAAATGGTAGACCAGACAAAGTTTCCGGAACATTTTGAATATGTGAATATTATAAACGGACAGGATATGTTTGATGCAATAAAAACAATGATAGTCCGAGGGGCTCCTGCTATCGGTATTGCCGGTGCTCATGGTGTTGTTTTGTATGCCCAGGAACTTGAAAAACAAAATCTTTCAAGAGAAGAATTTATATCGAAACTTTTGGATAAAGCTGATTACATGGCAAGTGCGAGACCTACTGCAGTGAACCTTATGTGGGCAGTTGAAAAGCAAAAAGAAATTATAAAAAATTCTAAATCAGATATAAAAACACTTATAAAAGAACTTGCAGATAATGGTAAGAAATTAGAACTTGAAGATATTGAAATTAATAAAAAAATCGGAGATTACGGAGCGGAGGTTGTTCCTAAAGGCGCAACTATTTTGACCCATTGTAATGCCGGAGCACTGGCAACTGTTGGATATGGAACTGCTCTGGGGGTTGTTCGTTCGGCATTTGCAAATGATAATACAGTACAGGTTTTTGCTGATGAAACAAGACCGCGTCAGCAGGGTGCAAGAATTACCACGCTTGAACTTACTATGGATGGGATTCCTGTAACTTTGATTACTGATGGCATGTGTTCATATTTTATGAAAAAAGGTATGATAGATATGGTATGTGTCGGAGCTGACAGAATTGCTGCTAATGGTGATGCTGCGAACAAAATCGGTACATATACTGTTGCGATTGCTGCAAAATACCATAATATACCGTTTTATGTGGCTGCACCTTTATCAACAATTGACACAAGCATTAAATCAGGTGATGATATTGTAATTGAAGAACGTTCGCATGATGAAGTTACTCATATCAATGGAAAGCCGATTTGCGCAGAAGGTGTAAATATTATCAATCCTGGATTTGACGTTACGCCTCACGAATTGATTGCAGGTATAATAACTGAAAAAGGGATTTTAAGACCTGATTATAACAAATCAATTGCTGAAGCATTTCTAAAATAAATATTCAGTTTACATTTAATTACAAAGGTTTCAAAAATAATTGGTTGAATGTATAATAATTATTGTGTATCGATAAGGAGAAGAAGTATGAAAAAATTATTGTTATCAATTATTGCATTATCAATGTTAACTATAAGCACACCTGCTTTTGCCGGAACTCATGGTACTAACGGTCAGGTTAGTGCAACATCAGTTGGTGCAGCTGCATTGTCATTATTGATTTGGCCAGGACTGGGTCAGGCAGTTAATGATCAGTCATTTGATAAAAATGTTACTCACGCACTTTTGGGTTTGACCGGTGTGTTCAGAATCTGGTCTTGTTATGATGCTTTTGTAGATAGACAAGGCGGAGTTTGGCATAACAGAATTTAGTAAATTTATTTTATAGATTAAAAGGGCAGATTTTAAAATCTGTCCTTTTTTTGTAATAAATTAATGGTAAAATTCCCCCTTTATGATATACTTGACTTGAGGATAAATATAGTAAGGAGAATTATGAAAGAAAGTTATTTCCCGCAAGAAATAGAAAAAAAATGGCAAAGCATCTGGGAAGAAACAAAAGCTTTTAAAACCCCGGATGAATCTGATAAACCGAAATATTATGCGCTTTCAATGTTTCCGTATCCGTCAGGAAAACTGCATATGGGACATGTTAGAAACTATACAATAACAGATGTTATTGCACGTTTTAAGAAAGCAAACGGATTTAATGTATTACACCCGATTGGCTGGGATAGTTTCGGGCTTCCGGCTGAAAATGCTGCAATGAAGCATAACGCTGACCCTGAAACTTGGACTGATGAAAATATTGCTTATATGACAAAACAGTTAAAAATGTTAGGTTTGTCTTATGATTGGGACAGAGAGGTTACAACTTGCAAACCTGATTATTACAAATGGACTCAGTGGCTGTTTTTGCAGTTGTATAAAAAAGGATTGGTTTACAAAAAAGAAGCAGCTGTAAACTGGTGTAACGAATGTGGAACAGTACTTGCGAACGAACAGGTTATTGATGGTAAGTGCTGGAGATGTGACAGTGTTGTTGAGAAAAAATACTTATCACAATGGTTTATCAAAATTACAGAATACGCAGATGTATTGCTTGAGGATTTAGATAAGTTACCTGGCTGGGGTGATAATGTTAAAACAATGCAGGCTAATTGGATTGGTAAATCTAAGGGTGCGATTTTTAAATTCCCGGTAGTTGATGCTCCAAACGGTGAAGTTATGGAAGTTCCGGTTTATACAACAAGACCGGATACTGTTTTTGGTATAACTTATCTTGTTGTAGCACCTGAATACAAAGATATCGAAAAACTTACAACTGCTGAAAATAAACAGGCTGTTGAAGAATATAGAGCAAATGCACGTAAGATGACTGAAATCGAAAGACTTTCAACTGACCGTGTAAAAACAGGTGTTCCGCTAGGAACACACTGCCAAAATCCGTTCAATGGTGAAATCTTCCCTCTTTGGACTGCGGATTATGCGCTTGTGGAATACGGAACAGGTGCTGTAATGGCTGTTCCAACCCACGATGAACGTGACTTTGATTTTGCTAAAAAGTACAATATGCCTATGAAAGTCGTTATTGCTCCGGATTGTCATTCTGAACTTGTTTCAGAATCTTTAAACGAAGCTTATACAGAACCTGGTGTTCTTGTAAATTCAGGTGAATTTAACGGAATGAAAAATAACGAAGCTAAAAAAGCTATTACAAAATGGGCTGTAGATAAAGGTTTTGGTGAATTCAAAACTCAATACAGACTTAGAGATTGGCTGATTTCCCGTCAAAGATACTGGGGTGCTCCGATTCCTGTTGTTTATTGCGAAAAATGCGGAATACAACCGGTTCCGGAAGATCAGCTTCCTGTATTACTTCCAAAAGATGTAGATTTTTCAGTTTCAGGAAAATCTCCGATTACGACATCAAAAACTTTCAAAGATACCGTTTGTCCTGTTTGCGGCGGGCATGCAGTTCGTGAAACAGATACAATGGATACATTTGTATGTTCGAGCTGGTATTATTTGAGATATTCAGATGCCAGAAATTCTGAAAAATGCTTCGATAGAGATATCGTAAATCACTGGCTGCCGGTTGATCAATATGTCGGCGGTATTGAGCATGCAATTTTGCACTTGTTATATTCAAGATTTTTCACAAAAGCATTGCGTGATTGCGGATTATTAGACTTTGATGAACCGTTTAAAAACCTTTTAACTCAAGGTATGGTTTTAAAAGACGGTGCTAAAATGTCAAAATCAAAAGGCAACACAGTTGATCCTGATGAAATCTTTGAAAATTACGGTGCAGATACCGCAAGATTATTTATTCTTTCAGATTCACCTCCGGCTAGAGATTTTGACTGGTCAGATGCAGGTGTTGAAGGCTGCTATAAATTCTTGAACAGAGTTTGGAGACTTATTTCAACAAATGCAGGTAATATTACGCTTGATTATAAGTTGAACTTCCCTCTTGCAAAAGAGAATGATGATTTAGTGAGAACTGTTCATATTGCAATCAAAGGGATTACAAACGATATTTCAAACGATTTCCAATTCAACACTGTTATTTCAAAATATCGTGAATTAACAAATGCGATTTATGAATGGCAGGGAAGCAAATGCAAAAACGGTTCTGAACTTAGTGAAGAAGATAAGAACGTTTTGAGTTTTGCGGTTGTATCGTTGATGAAACTTATGTCACCGGTTGCAGTTCACTTGACAGAAGAAGCTTGGCATGAATTGGGCGGAGAGGGTTCAATCCATAACCAGCCGTGGGCAAAATGGGACGAAAACCTTGCAAAATCAAGTTCAATTACTTTAGTTGTTCAGGTTAACGGAAAAGTTAAAGATAAAATTGAAGTTGATGAAGGCTTAGAGCAAGAAGAAATGAAACAAGTTGCACTTGACAGCCCGAAAATTAAAGCGTTAACCGATGGAAAAACTATAGTTAAAACAATTGTTGTTCCAGGAAAACTTGTTAATATTGTTGTTAAATAAATTAACGGACTTATATAGTAATTTTACTAATGTGTAAACGTATGTCACTGCGAGCGTTAGCGAAGCAGTCCAGGAAAATTTATTTAATCCAAATAACATACTGGATTACTTCGAAAATCAAAGATTTTCTCGTAATGACGATAAATTAGCGAGAATTTATATATAAATCCTTAAATTAAAGAGCTCATATGAGCTCTTTTTTATGTTAAAATTTTGTTCATGAATATCACGGCAGGAAAATTTAAAGGTCAAAAAATAACAGCACCTGATGAAAATATTACACGTCCGACTTTGTCGAAGGTCAGAATGAGTGTATTTAATACACTGCAAGCTATGATTGATTTTGAAGGTAGAAGTTTTTTTGATATGTATGCGGGTTCGGGGATTATGGGACTTGAAGCCTTGTCGCGAGGGTTTTCGCATGTTGTTATGGCCGAAAATAACAAAAAAGTTTTTAGTGTAATTAAATCAAATTTGAAAAAGTATGAAAAAGATAACGATATTAAACTCATTCTAGGGGACAGTGTGAAAGTTTGTTCAAAATTTGGGGAGAAATTTGATATTGTTTATATTGATCCGCCTTATTTTTCAAGAGTTTATGAAACAAGTCTTGATGCAGCATTGAAGATATGCTCAGGGATTATAATTCTAGAGCATGTTGTTGATATTGATTTAGACGGTTTTGAGGTTTTGAAACAGAAAAAATACGGTGATAAATTTATAACATTTATTAAGTGTAGTTAAAATCTTGATGGAATTAGAGTTTTTGAGTATAATTGGCATATAATTCAGTTATACAGGGGAATTTGTAAAATGGAAGAAAAAAAGCAAAAAGTGTTGTTGATAAAATTGTCATCATTAGGTGATGTGATTTTTAATGTTCCGCTTGCAAATGCGCTGAAAGATGCAGGATATGAGGTTACCTGGCTGGTATCAGAAAAAGGGATTCAGGTTGTGAAAGACAATCCTTGTGTAGATAAAGCGATTTTGGCTCCTGTTGTGAAATGGAAAAAACGCGGTTTTTGCTTTGAAAATTTCAAAGAATATCTTGGGATTTTAAAACAACTTCGTGCTGAAAAATTTGATATAGCAATAGATTCACAAATGATGCTCAAGAGTTTATATTGGATGTTGTTTTGCGGAGCAAAAAGAAGAATTATTTCAAAAGAAGCGCGTGAAATGGCGATTTTGGGCGGTAATGAGTGGATTGATGATATTTCTTACGCACCGGATTCTCCGATTGTTTTAAATTATTTGAAATACGCACAGTATTTAGGTATTCAGCCTGAAAAAATAAAAGTATCACTTCCGCCAAGAAGTGAAGAGCAGATTGCCAAGATTGATGAGATTTTGCAGCCGCTGGATAAATCTAAGCCGCTTGTTGTGATTGCGCCTGCAACCACCTGGGGTAATAAACATTGGAAGCGTGAAAACTGGAAAATTGTTGTTGATAATTTGGCACAAACTTGTAATATTGTTTTTACAGGCGGGCCCGGTGATAGCGAACTTATCGAGTACATAAGTGGTGGCAGATTTTTGAACCTTGCAGGTAAGACCGATATTATGGAGCTTATGGAATTATTCTCAAGAGCAAATCTTGTTATGGCACCTGACAGCGGAAGTGCTCATTTAGCCTGGGCGACCGGTAAACCTGCGGTTGTTACGATATTTACCTGTACACCAAAAGATGTTCTGGCACCGTTTGGGGATAATAATAAATATGTTGCACTTGGCGGGGTCGGGCTTCCTTGTCAGCCGTGTTTTAAAAGAAAATGCAGACTTCATAAAAACATTGATGCCTGTGCAAACTTTCCTAACCCGAAAGACGTTATAGATGTGGTTAACAGCTTGATATTTTCCTAAAAAAATGGTATAATCTATTATTATATCTATGTTTAAACTAAAAGGGCATTAATGGGTTTATTTGATAAGTTTAAAGAATTAACAAAAAAGGTTTCCGAAGTTGAAAATAATATTTATCATGAAAAACGTGATTACCTTGAGATTTATGAGAGAAATCTTGAGTTAGAGCGTGAGATTGCCGAGCGTACAGAAGAGTTAAATGATGCCAATAAAAGAATGTTTACCCTTCAGCACATTTGGGATATGATGAACTCTTCAACTCCGTTGGAAAATGTTTTGGAAGCTATTGTTAATAGTACTCAGGGTGAACTTGGTTATATGCACTGTTCGATTATTCGAAAATACGCAGATGAGAATGGTGAATATATGCGTATTATTGCTCAATCAAATGACGGGCTTATTGATAGATTAAATAATATAATAGGTTCTCCGGGGATTCAGACAAGAAGATTGAATTATGATGTTGAAAGTGTTTTTGCAGATACTATGAAGCAAAGAACAATTATTCAAACAAGATCTATTGATATGTCTTTGTCTGCTGTTTTACCTGATGTTTCTCCCGAGACAATACAAAAAGTTATATCTAATCAGCCTGTAAAATCCGTGATTGTAGTTCCTTTAATTGCCCAGGAAAAAGAATTTGGCTGGTTTTGTGTATTTTCTGCAAGGGAAGAACTTGCAGGTGAGGAGATGGACTTTCTCGGACTGTTTGCCAAACAGATTGAAATGGCGATTACTATTGCGGATTTGTTCCAAGCGGTAAGAGAACAAGCGGTTACGGATGCCCTGACAGGACTTTATAATCGAAGATATTTTGAAGAAGCTTTAGAAAAAGAAGTTCAGCGTGCAAAACGTCAAAAGCAGCCGTTCTCTATTATCGGAATTGATTTGGATTATTTAAAAAAAATCAATGATACCTATGGACATAGTTTTGGAGATTTAGCGATTAAGACAATTTCTGAAATTTTAAAATCTAATGCCCGTTCTGTCGATGTACCGGCACGTATTGGCGGGGAAGAGTTTAATGTTTTGTTACCGGGCATCAATTCAGAAGGTGCAATGGTCGCGGCAGAAAGAATACGTAAATCTATTGAAAATACCGAAATTGATACAATCGGACATATTACAGGCAGTCTTGGGGTTGCAACATATTTTGAACATACTGACAATGTGGAAGAACTTTTAGAACTTACTGATCAGGCTATGTACACTTCAAAACGAAACGGCAGAAACCGTGTCACACTTGCGCAGCCTGTTTCTGAAACTTCCTGGCAGGAAATTGCCGTTAATACATTTATTGATATTCTTTCTAAAAACAGGATTCCAAAAGCGCAGCATTTGTCAAAGGAACTATGTTTGAAATTGAACGCACCTGCAAATAAAGATGAGTTTACGAAAGAATCATTATATACTGTAGCAGATGTTTTGACTAAACTATACAATCCTATGCATACACCGGGTGTTATTAAAAATAAAGTCCTTATGGCTGTTTCGCTTGCAAAACGTTTTGATTTGCCAAAAGAAGATATTGATAATTTAAGAGTTGCAGTTTTGTTATATGATATCGGAAATCTTATGCTTCCTGATGATTTGCTGCAAAAGGCAACTCCGTTAACAGATGAAGAGCGTGAAAAAATAAAACATCACCCTGTAATTGCTGCAAGGGAAATCCTAAAACCGATTTCATATATTCAAGATGTTTTGCCTATTATTGAACATCATCACGAAAATTGGGACGGTTCAGGGTATCCGAATAAAATTGCGAAAGATGAAATTCCTTTAACTTCACAGATTATACTTATTATTGACCAATATTATGCACTGACCGAGCAGCGTCCGTATCGTGCAAAATTATCAGGTAAAGATGCTCTTGAAATTATTAAAGCGGATTCAGGAAAGAAATGGAATGACACCCTTGTCAAAGAATTTATTTCTCTAATTGGGCATGATATAGTTTAGTTATTATGAGAGAAAAAGATTTTATATCTGAGATTAAGAATGTACTTGATTCAAAATATATCGGTGATGATTGTGCCAATTTAAAAGATTTAGGTATTGTAATAACGCAAGACAGTCTTGTTGAAGGGGTTCATTTCAGGCTTGATTGGATTACTCCGTATGAACTTGGATATAAATCCGTTATGGTAAATATTTCAGATATAGCATCAAGCGGAGCTGAGTCTAAATATTTAACAATAGCACTATCTTTGCCTGCTTATATTGACAAAGATTTTGTAAATGAGTTTTATAAAGGTGCAAAAGCTGCTACGGGTGGTGGTGTTGAAATTGTGGGGGGGGACATAACAGGTTCTGATAAAATTTTCATATCAGTTTGCGCAATTGGTTTAACTCAAGGACGTAATATTTCATCTCGTAAAAATGCCAAAGCAGGGTATAAGGTTGTTGTAAAAGGGCTGCATGGTTCAAGTGGTGCCGGATTAAATCTGTTGATGAATAATAAGAGTACTCCTGATAAGTTTGTTAAAGCACATTTGATGCCTGAAGCGCAGATTGATTTTGGCAGTTATATAGGTAAAACTGTTAAAGAAAATTATGCAATGATGGACACATCAGATGGGTTGATGGACGCTTTATCAACAATAGCCGCAGAAAGCGGGGTTTTATTAAGCATTGATTTTGATAAAATTCCTTATGATAAAGATATTGAACAGTTTGTAAATTTTCAAGAACTTATTTTATTTGGCGGAGAGGATTATGGCATAGTTGCTGTTATTCCGCAAGATTATGAGGATTTTGGCGGAGTTGTTATCGGTGAAGCTAAGATAGGCTCAGGAATTGAGCTAAAATGTGGTAATAAGACTGTTTATTATTCAAAAACAGATGTTGAAAATAAGATTTTTAATCATTTTAATTTGGAGGAAAAATGAGAGTCAGTGCAATAATTACGGCAGGCGGAACTTCTTCAAGATACGGAAATACCAATAAGCTTTTGGAGAAAGTTAACGGAAAAGAAATAATAAAATATACTGTTGAAGCCTTTTTGAAATCTGAAGTTGATGAAATAATAATTTGTGCCAACAGTTCAATTATTGAAATTTTATCTGAATTTTTTTCAAATCTTGATAAAATTAAAATAGTAGAAGGCGGAGCAACCCGTCAAGAATCGGTTTTTAACGGATTAAAGGCTGCAAAATGTGATTATGTCTTAATTCATGATGGCGCAAGGCCGATGATTTCAGAATCTGTGATTGAAAATGTAATATCAGAGGTTCAAGTGAAAAAAGCTGTTTCTGTTATGACAAAAACGGTTGATACTATTAAAGAAGTTGGTGCGGATGGTAAAATTATCAGAACTCTTGAGCGTTCAAAACTTTATAATACCCAGACTCCGCAGGCCTTTGAATATAATTTGATAAAATCTGTGCATGAAAAATTATCAGATAAAAGTTTTACTGATGATGCCGGCATGGTTGAAGCTTTTGGGTATGATGTATATGCTGTAGAAGGGGATTACAGAAATATAAAAGTTACAACAAAGTCAGATTTGGCGCTAGCTAAAGAGTATTTGAGCAAATAAATCTATTTTTTTGGACAATATAAAAACGCTTCTATAGAGTGTTTGTTTGAAATAGTTGACTCAAAGCTTGAAGGAGTACCGTCAGCTTTATAAACTCGTGATGCAATTCCTGATTCAGGGTTGCTTTTGTTATCACCTTTTATAACATAACTTTCAATATTTCGGTCTTGAATATTTCCTGTACCGAGAGCATTAAAACTTACAAATCTTGTTGCTGTATCTTCTGAATGCTTTATTGCAACTAATCTTGTCATAGCCCCGCCCATTGAATAGCCTGCTATGATTAGTTTTTTCCCTTGAGCTTCGGCTAATTTTTTATAAGTAAAATATATTTGCTCAAGTTTTATTAATTGAGTATCGTTTGCTGCAAGTTCAATACCACTGTATTTAAGTTCCGGACGGTTATTTTTTGTTATGTATGCACCTTGTTGAATATCTTTTGCTGAATGAAATCCGTTTACGGCAAGTATGATTTCGTCACCTTTTTCATATACGTTTGCTTGTAGCCCGCTCTTATCTCTAATCTCTTGAGTTAATTGAAGGTTGCGGCTTGCAGCCATTTCCCCGTTGAGAATTGTTGACTGATTATTTACGGCTCCTAATGCACAAACCAGATCAAAATTACTTACATTTTGAGTAAGTTCAGGTGAAAAAGCACCATTTATATTTGATTTTATGCCAATTACGGTACCATCTTCATTTCTTTGTATTTCATAGTTAAAGTTTTGTTTTTTATCGGTTGTAGTAGTTGTATCATCTTTTTTTATTTTACTTATATTATTTTGAACTTCAGCCTGTCTTGTATTTTTAACAGAATTCAAATCAATGCCTAAAACTGTTTTACATAATTCATTGGTATTTGATAGAGTTATCTCGGATAAGCCGTTTTTGAGAGTATAACTTCCATCTTTATTTTGTTTAATTGTTGCCTCTTTTAGTTTCGGGTATTTTGCAAAAAGTTCATTAATCCGTCCGCCGATATACATTTGGCTAAGATTCATTATACCATTCTCTTCCAATGATGCTATCATATCTTTATCTGAAAGTAGGTTTTCAAAAACTGCATCCAGAGAGGTTTCTATTCCTGTGCTGATAGATTTATTTAACAGAGCTGTAGTTTTAGCTGAATTTGCGGAGAGATATTTCATCAAATAATTAGCAGTTTTTTCACCTGCAGGACCAGTAATATATCCGCCGATTGCGCTGTATAATAAGCCGTTCTTGAATGTATTAAAACTGTTTGATAAAATATTATCAAATTCTCCATTAATTACTTCATTAGTCATATTTGGACTCAATATTTCATCTGCGGTATGAATACCTGAGCTTACAGCTGCTCCACCGGTTATTGTAACAAGTTTTGCAGCATTTTTTCCTATTATGGGAGTTAATTTTGTACCTATAGTTGTTGCTGTTCCTCCTGCAGTTACGATGGTCGTTAATGCTTCTAATATTGAAGCTCCAAGTTGATTATTTGTAATATAAGTATCTGCGAAATCTGCCATTTTATTTCCAAAAGCTTCACTGTATAAGGAGCGCATTTGTTGTTCTAATATATTATCGCTGATGCCGCCTCTTGTTTTTTCTGATTCTGCATTAATACTGGTTTTTAATTCGTAAAGATATCCTTTTAATGCTGTTGTTATTGCCAAATCTCCTCCATAGCTGTATTTAGCAATTGTTTTTTTGACGTAGTCTGCGGCATTATCTTGTCCCATAATTGTGGATAAAGTTTTTATGACATCTTCATATCCTGTTTTATACACTATTGAATATTGTTCTTGCTTTGTTTTTATTGAATCCGGAGTTAAGCCGTTCATGCATTCGTCTAATGATTTGCTAAGTGCAGTAAGTATAGAAATTTTTTGGACTTTTTTACTTATATGATGAAGATTTTGTATTGCTGTCGGATTAAACTCTATACCCGTAGCCTCTTTAAATTTTTGTTGAAAATTCTCATCGCTTAATGCTATTGCTCTTATATGCGAAAAAGCTTCTTTCATGTCCTGAAGTGAATTTGTAAATTCTTTTTCTGTTTTATAGTCATTTCGTCCGGTAATAGCATCCCAAGTATAATTACCCAGTATGTTTAATCCTTCCCATTCTGTACTGAAAAATCCGCGGTTATTTTTATGTTCAAGCATCATTTTTAATGCGGAATCAATATCTGAAGCCATTGTATTTATTGCAAAATTTTGTAATGTTCTATCGTTTGTATTTTTACGGTTTTGCATGTTATTAATTGATGTAATACTACCGTTAGGATATACTCTGGTTTGAAATATTACGTTATTCTTTTCATCTAAATCTGAATATATGTTATAAATTAATTTACCATCTGTGTAATTTATTTTTGAGCCGTTCACGTTAGAATCTAATGTGGTTTTTGTTTTATTTTTCTTGTCAATTAAAATTTGTCTTGAGATATTGCCATCTTCATCATAAGATGTTTTAATTTCTCCAATTTCTGAACCAAGCATTGTGCTGTCGCCATATAGACTATACAGTATTGTTTTTTCCGGAGATTTATCAACTTCGGCATGGTCAGAATAAAATTTGTTAAATAATAATGGTGGTTTATGTTGTGCATTCATTTTTACGGCGTTCATGTCTTGTATTTCATAGCTATAAAGTGCTTCTTCGCCATTGGAACTGTACGCTGTTCCTTTATTTGAATTTGGAATATGTAGCATTACACTTTTATCGTCATAACAGCCAAGATAATCCCCATTTTGGGAATATACATAGGTATTGCCGTTTTTTTCGTTTTTCTCTCTGGTGTATTTATTATTTTCTTTAATATCATTTATTTTGTTTTGAATTTCATATTGGGGTTTTAAAGATTGATAAACACTATCATTAGACAATTCTTTTATATTTTCTTCTGTGATACTATGGTAAAAACCATAAATAGTATTTATATTTTCATTATCATTAGTATTTTCAGACTTTTGATTTTTAATATCTTGAAAAAAGTTAATCAGTTCGGTTTTATTAAGAATTCCGTTTTTATTTTTATCAATTAAGTCAAAAATTGCTCCAAAATTCTTATTGATATCTTTCTTTGTCAGATTTTCAGGAAGATTTTGCAGTATATCTTTATTTACGTTGTTAAAATTAATAGAATTATCCAATATGTGTACCTTTGTTTTCTACCAAATAATATAACGGCAATTTAGATTTGAATCTTTAAGTGATTTAGAAATTATTAATAAATGTTACAAAAAATGTGATTGGTGAAATTTCGCTTCTGCAAAAATCTTTATATTTATAAGAATATATAAGGAGAGCTGATTATGGCTATGGATAATGTAGAAGATATTAAATCGATTGACGAATTGCGCAAAGCTCAGGCTGCTGCGCAAGCGCAAGGTACAAGTATAACAAATTATTCTCAATGGGAACAAGTCCTTGAGGATTTAGAAACCGCGGGTATTCAGTCTACCGGAACATTTGATGGTGATATGAAATTGCATTCACAGGTTATGCAAAAGATTGAAGCATATATTGAAGAGGTTCAAGAGATTCAAAAACAACAGGAGTTGAATCCGAAAAATGATGAATCTTCAAAACTTGATAATCAGACCGCACAAGATAAAGAGCATGTTGTGAAAGCAAATGTTGCAAATGGCACCAGTTCTGTGATTATGGCTGATTATATGAAATATTATCACATGCTTTAATCAATATTGGTTTCCTTTAATCGGTGTAAGAATTGGGTTCTTTTTGGCGGCCAGAATACTAAAACAGCACGCCCGACAAATCTGTCACGCTTTAATGTGCCCCAATATCTGCTGTCTTTTGAGTCACCACGGTTATCGCCCATCATAAAATAGCTGTCTTTATCCAGAATGAATGGACCGCATTTTGCTGTATCACCAAGGAGAATTATATTTTTAATGTTATCCTGAATACATGGTGAATATTCATAGACACTTTTTATGTAATCTTCTTCGTATTTTTTATCGTTAATATAAACATAAGCTGCATCGTTTTGTTCAAATTTTATCTCGACTTTATCTCCCGGAAGCCCTATAACTCTTTTAATATATGCCATATCTTTACATAAAATACCGGTTAGTCGTGATAAAAGCGGGATTGGTTTTCTTGAAAGTTGTGTTGATGGTGGATAAAATACCATTATATCGCCGCGTTTTGGCCCTGTGAAGAATCGTGAAACTCTTTCTACAACTATTCTGTCCCCTTCTATTAAGGTCGGTTTCATTGATCCGGAAGGAATCCAACGGATTTCAAAGACAAAAAATCTTATTATAACAACCATTACAAGTACGAAAATTACTGTTTCAATAACTTCGCAAAGAGCTGTTTCTTTATAGTTTTTGTACCAGTCTTCAAATATATCCAAACGCTGTTGTATATTTGCGGGTAATTTTGCCTTAAAATGCATCCAGGCCGCTTTTTGTTTTTCGTTTAATCTAGATTTGTAATTTTCCCACATAATATTTATTTTAGACATTTTTTAAAAGCTCCAAAAACTCTTTCAGTGCGGTTTTATACTCATTATCAGGTAAGGTTTCTATTTGTTTTTTCGCACTTTTTATATAATTATTCAACAAAACCTTAGTTTTTTCAATACCTGAAATGTAGTTATCTTTTTTATCCCCAAGGATTACCGGTGCATTGTAAATCCCGTCAGAAATGTCATTATTAACGGGTTTTGTTGTATCGGAGTTTGTCATATTTAAGATGTCATCACGAATTTGAAATGCGATTCCGATATCTGAACCGAGTTTTCTTATTTGTGACAAATCTTTTTGAGAACTTTCGAGTATTGCGCAGCAAACAAGTGTTGTTTCAAAGAGGTATGCTGTTTTATTTTTTGTTTTTTCAATATAATCTTCGATTGTTCCGATTTTGAACCTGTCAAAGTTTTGATTAATTTCGCCAAGACACATTTGCCTGATTGTTTTTGCAAATTGGCTTATGATTTCAATATTATTTATTTGAGTAAGCTTTTCCATTGCAAGAGAGAGAATATAATCTCCTGAAATTACGGCAAGTTTGTTGTCAAATTCTGATGAAAGGGTTTTGTGCCCGCGTCTTATTTCACTTTTGTCAATTATATCATCATGGATTAAAGATGCATTATGAACAAGTTCAACAACTGTTAAAAGTTCTAATTGTTTGTCCGAAATTCGTCCTTGGTTTGCGGCTTTTGTATATAAAATCCCTAAAACCGGACGGATACGTTTTGATGGAAGTGTTAGGAAATTTTTTAGTGATGAATTTAAAGGTTCGCGCGTATGGATTTGAGAAACCATTTTTTCTTCAATGATTTCAAGTTCATATTTT
>URYF01000007.1 GCA_900551965.1 uncultured bacterium | reverse complement strand
CCCCTGATAAGGGTGAGGTCGGTGGTTCGAGTCCACTGCGGCCCATATAAAAAAGAGGTAAAGTTTTCTTTTACCTCTTTTTTATTTTGTATTTATATATTTATTTAAAATGCAACTATATGTTACAAATTATATACAAATAATTGTATATATACATTTAATATGAGAGAATGCTCTTCTAAATAAAAGGAGAAACGTATTGAAAAAAGTCTTATTATTGTTAATCTGTTTAACATTTTCTGCAAATATTGTATTGGCAGATGATGGTTGTTGTAGATGGTTTTGGTGGAGAAGACCATCTGCAAGTATTACTGTAAGTGGGCAGAATTCTCAAATGCATGTTCGTTTAGGTCAAGATGATGGGTATTACAGGCATCACCATCATAGAAAATATAAAAAACATAAAAAAAGATGGAAGCATAGATATTGTGATGATTGTTGGGATGATTAGTTTGTAAAATTCTCGTGAATTACTTCAAACATCTCTTTTAAAACATGATTATACGGGGTTGGGAAATTATATTTTTCACCGAATTTAATCATTGTGCCTGCAAACATTTCTACTTCAGTTTTGCGTTTTGCTTCGACATCTTGTAGCATTGAAGTTTTGCCGTTCGGAGACATTTTTGCAAACGAAGCTAAGGCTTCATCTATCATTGTTTCAGTGTTTTTAACCCCTTCAAATTTTGCCGCAATTTGAACTTCTTTCATTATATTAATAAAAAATTCTTTAAATTTTTTATTAGACTGCATTTGTCCAAAAGTCATCCCTAAAATTGCTGATGGCTGATTTGAACCGACATTTAACATATATTTTAGCCAGTATGAATGAAGCATATCTTCAGGATTCTTATATTTTATTCCAACTTTATCAAAATAATTTTTTATACGGGTAACACATTGCGGATTAGTTTGAGTAGGGTCTTTTATTCCAAACACAATCATACCTATTCCGTCATGAACAATATTTGACCCTTCTCTCATTGCACTGTGCCCGATGTAATATGCAAGCGGTAAATTTGTCCAGCCATATCCGGCAGCAATTATTTCTTCGCTTGTCACTCCGTTTAGAAGAGAAATAATAACAGTATCTTGTTTAACAAAATTTTTGATATTTTTAACTGTATCAAAAAGTCCGTCAAATTTTGTTGCAATAATAATTAAATCCGCTTTATAGCCGGTTTCATCAGATAAGACATAATTAAGATTAAGGGGTTTTCCGTTAAAAATTTTCGGATTTTTAGTATAATTTTGCAATCTTTTTTCATCGACAAGAATCCGTAAGTTTTTATTGTCGTATTCACTTATTTGGTTAGCGTATATAGAGCCTATAGCACCTATTCCGCAAATTAAAACTTTTTCTATATTTTTCATAACAACTGAATTTTATCATATTATAAATAGTTTATTAAAAAACTTTACATTTTTTTAATTTAAGGCAATTCTTTCTGAAAAAAATACTTTATATAGAAGTAAGTAGTAGTGTGTTAAAATTTTAAAGTGTGGTAGTTAGTGGGAATGGAAATATTTAATCCAAGCCAATATGCCATTGGTTTGAATTCAAATATAAAACTAAACAGATTCGATAACAGGATTTACTTTGGGCAAACTTTAACTCAGGACAAGTTTCATAGTAATTCACCTGCGCGCTTATTCAATGAAGTAGAAATCAAAAAAATGATTTCTCAAAATCCTGATGTGAAAAAGATTTTAAATAAAAACCAAATTCCTATACGTTTAAATATGGTTGAACTTGAAGAATTAAAAAACAACCACTGTCTTGATACTCAAAATATTGCAGCAGGTATTGCAAATAAACTTCCAGCTGCATTGAAACAAAGGGTGAATTTTAAGGATTTAAAAGATGGAGCGATGCTTCATGATTTTGGAAAAGTTTTAATTCCTCCAGAAATCTTAAATAAGAACGGAGCTTTAACACCTGATGAACATAAAATTATGGATCTACATACTGAATTGGGTTACCAATTGTTGAAAAATTCAGGTGTAAATGATGAGGTCTTAAAACTTGTCAGGTACCATCATGATAACTATGAAGACAATGGCACAGCAAAAAATTTTGTACCCGATATAAACTTGCAAATACTAAACCTTGCTGATAAATATTCGGCTCTCACCGAAAAACGAGTTTATAAAGAGGCCTTTTCAGCACAAAAAGCACTAACTATAATTTACCAAGATGTAAAAGATGGAAAAGTTCATCCGTTTTTGTTTAACGCATTGGTTCAATCAGTGCAGCCAAGCACTATTGCGACAAATGTAAACAAATATTAACCGATATATAATTTATATGGCAATTTTTTATAAGAAGAATTGTTTATATATATGTAAGGGATATTTAAAGAAAAAGAAAACGGGAAAATAAAATCACCAAGCAGGTGTAAAACTAATTTTAAGAATTGGGGAAAAAATTCTAGGGGAAAATAAAAAATCGAATCATCCATCATAATCAATCTTTTGGGTGCTGAATATATTTCAGCGCCTTTTTTATGCGTAAGCCGATGTGAAGCCGGTGTCGGCACACAAGAGTGTGACGAGCAGGGCGGAACATAATATAGTGACGTAGGAGCGCAGGTAACGAGCACCTCAGGAACAATGCGTAAGCCGATGTGAAGCCGGTGGAATTTTCAATATATATTTATGTTAAAATTGTTCTATGAAAGAATTTGATTTTTACATAGTTCCGACACCAATCGGAAATTTGGGTGATATAACTTTAAGAGCAATTGAAGTTTTGAAATCAGTTGATTTAATTGCTTGTGAAGACAGTCGTGTAACCCAGAAGCTTTTAAACCACTTTGATATAAGAACAAAATGTGTTTCTTATCATAAATACAATGAAAAAGAACGTATTAGTCAAATTCTTGAAACTTTGAAAAGCGGGCAGAAAATGGCGCTGGTATCTGATGCAGGCACCCCTTTAATTTGTGATCCGGGGTCAGTTATTGTAAAAGAGCTAAGGCAAAATGGTTTTTCAATTACGGCACTGCCGGGAGCAAACGCTGTAATTACTTTGTTATCACAGGTTTCAAGAGAAGATGAATCTTTTTCTTTTATTGGTTTTTTGCCTAAAACCCGGGCAAAAATTGAAGAGGCTGCACTTCAATATAGATATAATGATGTTGTATTTTATGAATCTCCAAATAGAATTATTCAAACTTTAGAGATTATAAAAGATGTCAGACCGCAAGCAAGGATTGCCATTGGCAGAGAGCTTACAAAAGTTTTTGAAGAAATTATTACAGATGAAATCGAAAATGTTATAAATCACTTAAAGGCTAATGTTTCAAAAGGTGAATTTGTTTGTCTTGTTATTCGTGACAAAAATAAGTCTGGGTCTGATGAACTTGAAGATAAGATAAAACTGTTACAAAACAAAGGTTACGGAGCGAAAGATATTTCGGTGATTTTGTCAGAATTATATGGAATTAATAAAAACAATATTTATAAAATTGCTATTGGTAAACAGTTGTAAAAAATTTGTACTTTTTTAATAATTTATGCTACAATTTCATTGGAGAATAGTGAGAGTTTGTAAGGGAAATATTCTTGAAACCAAGTAAAATTACCAAATATTTAGCGTTAGCAGTAGTTCTTGCTATGATGGCTCAAACAAACAGTATGGCTGTTGATGATGTATGGGGTGGAATGGGTTTAACTGATGAAGCCGTACAATACAACAACGATTATGCCAATACGGTTTTTGATAAATATACAGATTATACAAACTCTAAAAATCCCGACTATTCTAAAGGGCAATACCCGACAAACTTATCTTCTCCAAATAAATCTTCATCTGCGCAGGCAGAAAATGAAAAACGAACTATTAGAGATATCGAATTTTATGGTTTAAATTCTATTTCTCAGCAGGAATTGATGGAAAAAATGAAGATGCAAAAAGGCGGTGATTATTCACGGGAACTTTTGCAGACTGATTTAAAATCTATCTATGAAACCGGATATTTTACAGAAAAAATGAAGGCTATTCCGTCAAAAAATGATGACGGTACAGTAACTGTTAAAATTGTTGTTGAAGAAAATGTTCCGGTAAAAGATTTTACGATTGAAGGCAACACTGTTGTTCCGGTTGAAGATATTCTTGCGACTCTTACTGATATGAAAGGTAAACCGCAAAATATCGGCAAATTGAATACTGCGATTGCGCAAATCCAAGAATTATATACTTCAAAAGGTTATATTCTTGCACGAGTTGATTCTGTTAACGATGATCCGGACGGAACAATTAATATAAGTATTAAAGAAGGTATTATCGACAAAATTATGATTGAAGGTAATGAAAAAACCAAGGATTATATTATTGCGCGTAATATCTTGACAGAACCGGGTATGATATATAACGAAAATCTTGTAAAAGAAGACCTGGTTAGATTATATGCAACTCAAGCATTCAAAGATGTAACACGTGAGATTGAACCTAGTGAAGAAATTCCTGACGCTTATGATATCACGATAAAAATTCAAGAACAAAGAACTGCAAGTATTTCCGTTGGCGGTGGTCTTGATACAGTTACAGGTTTGTTTGGTTCAATGGGAATTTCTGAAAACAATTTCCGCGGCAGATGTGAAAGATTATCTTTAACAGGTTTGGTTGGTACAGGTGTAATTCTTAACGATGCTTCTGTCAAAGATCATATGAACATACAGGCTGAATTAAGCTATTTTAAACCGTATTTCTTCAATGCTGATACTTCATTAAATAACAGAATTTTCTTCAGAGATTTCGGTTCATACCAAATTCCTCTTGCAATTGAAAGAAGATATGGTGCTGAAGTAACTGTTGCACACAGATTAAAGAAGAACAGACACGCAACGGCATCATTCAGCTTAGGTGCTGAAAATATTGATGTTCGTGAAGGTGATTTTTCCGGGATTTCCAGAATGTATCAAAAATACAATATTCCGATTGCTCGCCGTGCAGAACAACTTGAAGGCGGTTTATTCCTATCTTTAAGTCCTGCATTAATTTATGATACAAGAGATTCTGCGACAGTAACCAGACATGGTACAATGGCAAGTTTAAGGTTTGATGAAAACATCGGTTTAAACGGCTTTGATAAAACAAATGGCAAACTTACCGGTATGATTAAACAATATGTTCCTATCGGGAAAAAGTCATCTTTATCATTCACTGCTAAGGGCGGCGGGGCAATCCATGGTGATATACCTGAAGTTATGGCATATCGTTTAGGCGGCCCATATACTGTCAGAGGTTTCAAAATGAGCGGAGTTGGTACCGGTAATGCATTTATAATGGGTTCTGCTGAGTTTGCAACCCCTATTCCGTTCTTAGACAGAACAAGAATAGCGTTCTTGAATAACATCAGATTTACTGTTTGGGCTGATGCAGGTAAAGTATTTGACGGTACAATATCAAATACAATATACGACCGACCTGAATACGCAGTATCTGCCGGTGTTGGTTTGAAAGTATTTATCCCTGGAATGGGACCGTTATCTATCGACTATGGTATTCCGCTTACCAATCCGGGTGACAGCGGCTCCAGAAATGGCTACTTTACTTTTGGTGTAGGTGATTTATTATACTAATTATTATAAATAGGAGGATTTATGAAAAAATTAAAATTAATGGCTTTAATGTTAGCTTTAGGGCTTGTAATTTCTTCAAATACACAGGCTAATGCAGAAGTTGGCTATTTGAATTATCAAAAGGTTTTGGATAATTATCCGGCTGCACAGCAAGCTGTAAAAGAGATTGATGCTAAAAGTCTTGAATTGCAGCAATATATGGTTGATAAAGAAAAACAATACAAAGCTTTGGATACACCATTGAAAAAACAAAACTTTGAATCTCAAACAGCAACTGAATTTAACGCAAAACAAGAAGCTTTATACAAATTAAGAAGCAGTAAAGAAACACAAATTCTAAATCAGGTTCAAACAGCAGCAAAAGCTGTAATGGTTTCACAAAAACTTGATGCTGTATTATCTGATCAGGTAATCTTTGTTGGCGGTGTTGATGTTACTGATTTGATTATCCAAAAATTAAAATCAGGACAATAGGATTTATAGCATAATATGAATTATTCAGAAGATGGCAGGCAGTATCATATCGGATTAAAAGAGGGTGATGTCGGCAAATATGTCATATTACCGGGTGATCCGAAAAGATGCCAAAAAATTGCACAATATTTTGATAATCCCGAACTTGTTGCAGATAATAGAGAATATGTAACATATACGGGTTATCTTGACGGGGAAAAAGTCAGTGTAACATCAACCGGTATTGGCGGACCATCAGCGGCTATCGCTATGGAAGAGCTTGTAAAAGTCGGTGCGCAAACTTTTATTCGTGTTGGAACTTGCGGCGGTATGCAGCTTGATATCAAGGGCGGAGATTTAGTTATTGCAACAGGTGCTATCCGTATGGAAGGAACAAGCAAAGAATATGCCCCGATTGAATTTCCTGCGGTTGCAAATTTAGATGTAACAAATGCGTTGGTAAAAGCTGCAAAAAACCTGGATTGTGCGTATCACACAGGTGTTGTTCAGTGTAAGGATTCATTTTATGGTCAGCATAGCCCTGAAACTAAACCTGTTAGTTATGAGCTTCAAAATAAATGGGAAGCCTGGAAACGTTTAGGCTGTTTGGCTTCTGAGATGGAATCTGCAGCATTATTTATTGTTGCAAGTCATTTAGGTGTCAGAGCCGGTTCTGTATTTTTGACAGTTGCTAATCAGGAACGTGAAAAACTAAAACTTGAAAATCCTGTTGTTCACGATACTGATATGGCTATAAAAGCTGCAATTGAGGCAATTAAAATATTAAAAGGATAAAATTATGTTCAGAAAAAATCGTATGGAATACATAATCAAAACCTGTTCGGGAGAAGATGCTCAAGAATTGCAAAATCTTTTGAATGAAATGTCTATGAATGGCTGGGATTTATACAGCATGCATGATGTAGAAGATGAGGATTCATCTCAAATTAACTGTATTTTTATGCGTGAAGCAAAATCTGAATCAAATACAGATTCTGACATAATTAATATTTCTGATTTTAAGAGTCAGATGGAGAAAATGCTTTCTCCAAAACTTACCGAATACGAACAATGCCTTGAAATTCAGACAAAAATCAGAAGACAAAAAGAAAAAATTAATAAAATTAAATCTGAACTTGAAGGGGAAGCGCCTGCATCAGTTCCGAGAAAAAAACTTAATGATAAGATTTCTGCCGGTTTGAAAGAACTTGAAGATTTGAAAGCTCAATTAAACAAAGCAACTTCACCGGATTTGATGTATTCAAAATTACATGAAGAAAAATTGACAATATATTTGAGTGAAGAACTTCTGGGATTTGTAGATTCTGATAGAGATAATTCGGGTGAAGAGCTTATCGCCCAAACTGTAAAATCCCGTCTTAGATTAACTGAAACAAAAGGCTATATTATACCAAAAGTTGTATTTAAAGATGATGAAAATCTTAACTCTTGCGAATTTAGTATTCGTATTCGCGGGATGGAAGTTTTCAGAGCAGGGGTTTGTCCCGGGTATTTGATGTTTTTCGCAGATGAAATTCATACAGAACACAAAATTAAAAACTCTATTGATGCAATTGATTCAATAACAGATAGAAAAGTTATCTGGATTGAAAGAGATAAAGCAAAAGATTTTTGGCAGCAAGGTGTTACACCATCAGAATATATTTCTAAAGCTTTAGAATATGTTGCAATAAAATACGTTGATGATTTACTGGATTATGATGATATTGACAAATACCTGGAAGTTGTTGAAAAGGAAAACGAATTTTTAATTGAAAATATCATTCCTGATTTATTGACATATTCTGATATAAAATATCTTTTGACCAGTTTGATAAAAGAAAAAGTTTCAATAAAAAATATCACATACATATTTGAGAAAATTAATGATTTTGCAGAAGAAGGCAGCAAAGCAGATATTTTAAATAAAATCAGATTGTCATTGTCAAGACAAATTTGCAGCAGCTACACTAATGATGACGGCGAAACAATAAGCGCGTTTGAATTGTCAGAAAAAACATATTCTGATATTGTTCTAGGGTGTGACGAGAGCGAAGATTGTTTGATAAAAATTGATGGTGATCTTGCTGAAAAACTTGCAAATAAGATTTTAAGAAAAGCTAAAAAGTTAAAAATTCATTCACTAAAACTAATAGTTCCAATGGATTACAGACAGATATTTTTCACGCTGCTATCCCTGTATCTTAACGACATCACGGTTTTGGCACAGGAAGAAATTGGCTGCTTATATAAAATAGACAGTCTTGGTGAAATTTAAATAAAAATAATACAAAAGTCTGAATTTTCAGCCGCCGACTTGGTTTAAATAGTCATATCTGCAAATTAAACAGAAGCCAATTCTTTACTTCTTTCTAATTGCAAAGTAACTGTTGTAATATCACAAACAGAGCTTGGTCCGAAGTACTGAATAGCACCAGGGAATAAGTATCTGTCGTTCATTGCCCAGTCTTCTCTGTTATCTTGCAATTGTTTGAATACAGGTCCATCAAGTTTAACCAAAGCTTTTTGGATAACCGGTTTCATTTCACCGTGACGTTTTTCCATATTCATCATCATAGTAAGAGGGATACCGCCTGCAACCCATTCTTGAGCAGGTTGAGTAAGGTTTCTTACTGATGATAAATAACCTGTTAAACCAAAGTTAATCAATGCAAATGCGTTGTAACCGAGTGAATAGCAGTAATCAGCATCGAAGTTTGAAGGGAATGCACAACGTCCTTCATAACCAAAGAAGTGTGATTGAGCTGAGAATTTACCAATAAAGTCACCTTTATTTTTCAATTCATCAAGTTTTGATGAAATCATTTCGATTAACAATTTTTCTGTTTCAATTTTAGAAACCTGAACATTACCGTGTGGATCGCGGTCTGCCAGTAACTGACCTTTAATGAGAGCTGGTAATGAGTTATAAACTTTAGCATTTTCAGAATCTAATCTATTTTCTACGATATCAAATTTTTCTCTGATAGTTGTAGCGTTAACAAAGCTTGGATCAGATTCAAGTGACGCCATAATATCGTTCAAGTTTGAAATCATTGAACCCATTTCAGGAATAAATTCGATTAAACCTTCAGGGATAACTGCAATACCAAAGTTTTTGCCAATATTTGCACGTTTTACAATGATATCTGTCATATAGTCAATGATTGAAGATAGTGACATTTTCTTTGCTTCAACTTCTTCTGAAATCAAAGTGATATTTGGCTGAGTTTGTAATGCAGCTTCTAAAGCAACGTGTGATGCACTTCTTCCCATAATTTTTACAAAGTGCCAGTATTTCTTAGCTGAATTAGCATCTCTTTGAATATTTCCAATAAGTTCGGCATAAGTTTTTGTAGCTGTATCAAAACCGAATGAAATTTCGATTTGTTCGTTTTTCAAGTCGCCGTCAATAGTTTTAGGACAGCCGATAACCTGAATACCTGAATTATTTTTCACAAACCATTCAGCCAAAAGTGCAGCGTTAGTATTTGAATCATCTCCACCGATGATTACAACAGCAGAAATTTCTAATTTTTTACATACTGCTAATGATTTTTGGAATTGTTCTTCAGTTTCTAATTTAGTTCTGCCTGAACCAATAATATCAAAACCGCCGGTATTTCTGTAATCGTTGATAAATTCATCTGTAAATTCAATATATTTACCGTCAATAATACCTGAAGGGCCGCCTAAGAAACCGTATAATTTATTGTTAGGGTTAGCATTTTTTAAAGAATCATACAAACCTGCAATAACGTTATGTCCGCCAGGTGCCTGACCGCCTGATAAAATAACACCGACATTTTTAACATCAGAAGATGAAGATGAAGATGTTGAATTAAAGGTTACGGTTGGTTTTCCGTAAGTATTAGCAAATAAAGCTTTAATTTGTTCTTGGTCTCTAACTGATTCAGTTGGAGCACCTTCAGCCAATTCCAATGAGTTCACTCCGTTTTGTAAACTTGAAGGAAGTTTTGGCTGATACTTTAATCTTTCAATTTGTAATGGTGAAAGTTTTGTCATTTAGTAATTCCTTTCCTTTTGTAAACGTGTATCCATGCTATATCTTACTACAAAAATGAAATACGGAAAAGAAAATAGTCCGGTGCAATTATTAAAAAAAAATAAATTTAACTTGTGAATTTGGCTTGATACTTTATAATATAAATATATAATATTATGAAGGGAAATGATGTATATGGCAGATACTAATTCGAATCCGTTTAAAAACGAAAATATCGTTGAAAACGAAGCAAATAACACTGAAATTGAAAATCAGGAAACTGTAAATGAGGAAAATGTTTCTGAAACAAATTCTGAAAATAATAAAGAAATAGATAAACTTCAACAAGAATATGACAAATTAAACCAGCAATATATCCGTCTTGCAGCCGATTTTGATAATTACAGAAAACGTCAGGCTCAAGAAAGAGAGAATTTGCTAAAATTCGGAACAGAAAATGCGTTAAAAAATATGTTGGAAGTTCTTGATAATTTTGAACGCGGTCAAAAAGCTTTAGCAGAAGTTGATGACTGTGAAAAAGTTAAAGAAAGTTTCAACCTTGTACATAAACAGGTTTTTGATACATTGACAAAACTCGGGCTTGAAGAAATCAAAGCTGTCGGAGAAGAGTTTGACCCTAATTTCCATGATGCAGTTATGCAGACTCCAACAAGCGAACACCCTGAAAATACTGTAATCAACGAATTACAAAAAGGTTACAAGATGGGTGATAAAGTTTTAAGACCAACACTTGTTAATGTCGCTGCTGCCGAATAAAAAATAAACAAAACAGACTTGAGGATTAAAGAGGAAGTAAAAAAGGAAATGGCAGATTACTATGAAATATTAGGAGTATCAAAAGATGCTTCCAAAGATGATATAAAGTCGGCTTTCAGAAAAAAAGCCAGGCAGCTGCACCCTGATGTAAACAAAGCCCCGGATGCAGAAGAAAAATTTAAAGAGCTTGGAAAAGCTTATGAAACCCTGTCTGATGATAACAAACGTGCAACTTATGATCAGTATGGCGAAGACGGTTTGAAAAATGCCGGATTTGATACAAATGGACCATTTGCAGGCGGATATGGTGATTTAAATGATATTTTCGAATCATTTTTTGGCGGATTCGGTGGTTTCGGATTTGGCGGAAGACCTGATCCTAACGCACCGCAGCAGGGTGATGATTTAAGATATGATATCAAATTAAAATTTGAAGAAGCTGCATTTGGAGTAAACAAAGAAATAAAGTTTGACCACTTGGAATTATGTCCTGACTGCCATGGTACAGGTGCTGAGAATGGTTCGCAGAAAAAGACTTGTCCTCAATGCGGCGGCACGGGTCAGGTGAAAATCGTTAGAAGAACACCATTAGGCAGTTTTGCGCAAATTACAACCTGTCCGCACTGTCACGGTTCAGGTCAGGTTATCGAAAAGCCTTGTAAAACCTGTCAAGGGCAAGGAATGCTTAACCGCGAAAAAAGAATTGAAATAAAAATCCCGGCAGGAGTTGACAATATGTCAAAAATAAGAGTTTCAGGAGAAGGGGATTGTGGTGTAAACGGCGGTCCAAACGGAGATTTGTTCGTTGTAATTCACCTTGAGCCTTCAAAATATTTCAAACGTGACGGAATAAACGTATTTACAGAACTTGAAATCTCTCCGGCACAGGCTGTTATCGGGGATACCGTAACAATCCAGACACTTGATGGGGATAAAGAAGTTCAAATTCCATCCGGGATTCAGCACGAAAATATTGTAAAAATTAAAGGTGCAGGTATTCCGATTATCACAAAACCATCTCAAAGAGGAGATCATGTCGTAATCGTAAAAATAAAAATCCCTACACGATTAAGCGACGAAGAAAAACGTTTATATCAAAGAATATATGAACTAAACGGAGGCAAACAGCCTCAAAAATCAATTATGTCAAAAGTAAAGGGAGTATTTAAATAATATGCGTAAATTATTTGCGGCAGTATGTTTGTTTTTGATGACATGCGCAACAGCATTTGGAGCACAGGTTCCTGAATCTGTGCAGGGTTTTATTAATGAAAGTTTTCCGGAAACTAATTTCAGGTTTGACGGGGCTATAATTTTGCCTGACAAGACAATGTATCTGCCTGTTTTTCCTGCTAAAACCGAAACTCCGGAAAAGATTGATATAAAATCTGCATACCCTAAAAATACAACAATGAAGCAAAAACCTGATATGGTAATTTTAAATAACAATTTTGTATTGTTAAAAGTTATCAATACAAACGGCAAAAAAACTGTTATCAATCTGACAGATCCGCCACAGGAGCTTCAATCAGGGCTTTTGCCGCAAGATGTTTTATTGCCTAAAGGACTTGTAATTCCGGAAACTTTAAAAGGGATTATCGGCAACCTTGATATTACAGTAACCCAAGATACCGGATTAAGAATTAATAATTCAAGAAATAAAGGGAAGAAATTAACAATTCCTGTTGAGCCGCTAAATGGTAAAACTTTTTATGTTTCAACAGGTGCAAATAAAAATATTCAGGTAGTCCAATCTAATTCCAAAAATCCTGAATATGCACTTGAACAAGAACATGTTATTAATGATTTAAAAACATATAATAATGAGTTTCTTTTGGTTACTTATTTTGATTACAACACAATGAATATTATTTCATTGATGGATGAAAAAATAATCAAACAGGTTAATTTTGAAAGTACTCCGGAGCAAATAATTATTGATGCAGATAAAAAAACTGCATACATAACATCAGGTTCAAATTCAAGCATATATGTATTAAGTCTTGAAACAATGACATTAAAAAAACAACTGAAAGTCAACGGTATGTGTGAAAAATTCACACTCTCCGAAGACGGGACAAAAATGTTTTATGTTGATAGAAACACCAATGATATTTGGGCTGTAGAATTAGATAACAACTATTTGTTAAAAAATATCGGAAGTTTTCCAAATGTATCAAAAATCGCTTATGCAAACGGAAAAATTTACGTTATAAGCAGAACCAAAAACAGAATTGCAATAGTCGATTACGAGACATTGGGATTTTTATCAGAACTTGAAGTTTGTGAAAAGCCTGTAGATTTATATGCACACAATAGCGATTTATTTATATTAGGCGCACAGGAAAATATTGTCGAAGTATTAAATACGGAAGACGATGTAATTACAGACAAATTGTTCTTGAATACAAACGCGTTTGCAACAAATATTACACCGATTGAAAACAGTAATATGATAATGGTTACAAATGCACTTTCCGGCTTGTATTCAGTCATTGATACAGATTTGAAAGAAGTTATAAAAACAAGTCCGCTGGATATTCCTGTAAGGGCAATAGTTATTACAAATAAGGTTAAAACAATAAAATAATATGATAGAAAATTTTGATACCACAACACAAGAAATACTAAAAAATCTTGAAAAAACCCAGAAGCAATTCTGGAATATTTCAAGAACAACGGCTGAATTTTTATATAATCTGGTAGTAGATTCAAAATCTCAAAGCGTGATAGAAGTCGGCACTTCAAACGGTTATTCGGGAATTTGGCTTGGTAAAGCTTTGGAAAAAACCGGTGGAAGACTTACTACGATTGAGTTTTATGATAAGCGGCTTGATATTGCAAAAGAAAATTTTGAGAAATGCGGAGTTGCTGATATTATTGATACAAAAAAGGGTGATGCCGCAACAATTTTAGAATACCTGCCTGAGGATTTTGAAGTGGATTTTGCATTTATTGATGCTAATAAAGCGCAATATATAAAATTTTTCCACCTGATTGCACCGCACTTAAAAGTCGGCGGTTATATTGCATGTGATAATGTGCTATCTCATGCGGAAAAGGTGAAAACATTTATTGATGATATCAATGCAAATCCTGATTATGAAAATGTTGTTTTACCGCTTCCTGCAGGGTTGTCGCTGGCTAAAAAATTAAGATAATATTTCAAAATAGGAGAAAAATAGATGAGTGAAGATTGTATTTTTTGTAAGATTATAAATGGGGATTTTGGTACAGAATTTGTATATGAAAGTGAAAACACTGTTGTATTTAATGATATAAATCCAAAAGCGCCTATACATTTGCTTGTCTGCCCTAAAAAACATATTGCTTCTTTAAATGAATTGGAAGATACGGATTTAATGTCAGAGCTTTTACAAACAGTAAAAGCGGTTACAAAACAGATCGGTTTAAAAGCATACAAAACCCAGATTAATACAGGAAAAGAAGCCGGTCAGGAAGTTTTTCATCTGCATATTCATATTCTTGGAAATAAATAAATTTATTAAAATTTGTAAAACATCTGCCAATATAGTTAAAGATTTTGTAAATAGCTCCGTATGTATAAAGTAAGAAAAGTACGAATTATATAAGGAGTAAACTTATGGTAGACGGCGTAAACAATCCAAGACCTGCAACACAGCATTCAACTCTGAAAATCAAGGGGACAGATCAAAAAATTGATTTGAATAATTTAGCAGGACTTCAAAAAACCAAAGGTAATGAGTCGATATTTAAAATGTACGATAAGGACAATAACGGGATTATTGATCAAAAAGAAGCCTATGCTATGAGAAATAACTTACAATCATTGGCTGGTAACGGAACAATTTCGAAAAGAGAAATTAACAAGCTTTTTGGAAAAGACAGTAACGCTCTTGATCAATTATCAACTTTGACAAATCAGCAGACAGCAAGAGCACAAGGCAAAGAATATGTAGAAACAAACGGTAATACAAGCACTCATATTGATGAGAAGGGTGTTATGTCTGAAGTAACAGTAGCTGAAAATGGCATAAAAACAAAAGTAAATGCTGATGGAAGTCGGGAATTTCTGTACCCAGATGGTTCCAAGCAAACAATAGGAACCGATGGGACTGTAACAAGTTACAATAAAAATGGCGAAAAAACTGAGATTATAAAAGATGGTAAAACTACAAAATTTACACCTGATGGAAAAAGTGTTACCTATAACGATTCAAATGGTAATAATATAACCAAAGAGTATGACGGAGCTGGAGATGATGCTAAACTAACGTCAATTACGGTATCTGAGCAAAAAGACGGACAAAATATTGATACAAAATATGCAACAGAAGAAGATATGCAAAACAACCGCCCGTCTGAACGAATTACTAATGCAGATAACCCGGAAACTAAAACCGTGACAAAATATACTTATGACGAATATGGCAATGTAAAAGCGGAAGAAACAAATTCTAAAGGTGAAACTAATACAACATATACAGATGCCGGTGGTAATGAGATTGGTGAAGATCAATTTGGCAAAGAAAAACCACAGTCCCAAGAATCTAATTCATACAATGTTGAACGTGGTGATAATCTTTGGAAAATTGCAAAAAATCAACTCGGAGAAGGCGCAACTGCAACCCAAATTGCAAATTATGTAAACGATATTATGAAAGAAAACCCTAATCTTAAATGGGATAATTCGCACACAAATGTTATAATTCACCCGGGTGATACGTTAAAACTTCCGACAAAAGAAGAACTTGAAGCAAAACCATCAGAAGTAAAACCTAATGAAGATACAGATCTGCAAGAACAAGCTGCTGAAGTTGTTAAAAAAGCCCAAGAAGGAGGTCAGTTCCTTGATTCAGATATTATGCAGAAGAAAAATGACGATGGACCTTACTACGCGTAAATAGTAAAATTACTTAATTTGTTTGAAAACAAATATTTATATGATAGCATTAAGTTACGCTAATTTTGGCGTAACTTTTGTTTTGTATAAAAGGAAAGGATAAAGAAAAGAATGAAAAACGGTATAGAAAACGGTTATTATCATGAAATTACACCGGGCGGATACGGTATTGCAATAAAAGCAGGAAAAGTTTTGTTTTCAGATAATTCACCGTTCCAAAAAGTAGAGGTTTTTGAAACCGAGTCAAAACTTGGCAGAGTATTAACTCTTGATGATTTAATGATGACAACAGAAGGCGATGAATATCATTATCATGAAATGATTGCTCATATTCCTATGATGCAACACCCTAACCCTAAATCAGTTTTGGTTATCGGCGGCGGCGACGGCGGAACAATTCGCGAAGTTATGAAACACAAAACTGTTGAAAGAGCTGTGTTATGCGAAATCGATGGTATGGTTATAGATGTTTGCAAAAAATATCTTCCGACTATCTCTTGTGAGTTAGATAATCCAAAAGTTGAAATTCTTGTTCAAGACGCGATTGAATATATTAAAGATAAAAAAGATGAATTTGATATTATTTTGATTGATTCAACAGACCCTATGGGACCTGGTGAAGGTTTATTTACGGAAGAGTTTTATACAAATGTTAAGAATTCTCTTAAAAAAGGCGGTATCATGGCTGCACAGTCTGAATCACCATTCACAAATAAAGAAGAAATCAGAAAAATGTATAATTTACTGAAAAAAGTATTCCCAAATGTTGCAACGTACACATCAAATATTCCAACATATCCTGGTGGATATTGGGCTTGGGCGTTTTGTTCCGCTGATGTTAAACCACTTGAATATTATAATGATGAGCGTGCAAATGAAATTATTCCAACCTGTAAAATTTATAACAAAGAATATCACAATGCACGTTTTGCTCTTCCGAATTATTTGAAAGAGTTATTGTAATATTTTTGAAATATGAAGATATTATGAACGCACTGATAAATTCAGTGCGCTCAATTTATTATTTATAACTTATAAGAATTTGGAGTCTTATTCAATAGGTTCAATTACCCAGCCTGCTTGCATAACCTTTGTCAAACAACCTGTAGCGTAGTCTGAAGCATGATTATTAGAACTTTGTTTTGTATTACATACATCGGGATTATTACTCCAGTCAACAACGCTGCCGTCAGATAAAATACTCATAACAAAAGCATCAACACCGGTGATATTTGGCGGATCTTGACCATTAATATCGACCATTACTTGAGCTTTACCGTTATTCCCAGCATCCGGCCAATTTGACATACAAAAAGATACACCGTTTGTATTCTGTGCACAATAACCCCAACCGGTTTTCTGACCGGTCATGGTTGCTCCGCCTGTACTTGTATAAACATTTGCAACACAACTAGGTGAAGCATTGCCGCAATTTTCTCTGGCAATTTTAAAATAATTTTTTAAGAAATATGCAGCACCTTCTGTACGGCTGCCGTTACGAATAGAACCGCTTGTTGTTTTGAAAAAATCATTTGTTAATTCATCGTTCATCGCTTGCTGTGCAGCATCTACAAGCTGTGAATATGTTTTTTTAAGGGCGGAAGCATACAGTTTGTATTTGTAATACTTTACCATAGACGGGATAGTTAAAACCGATACAATTCCGATAATACTAAGAGTAATCAATACTTCAGCTAAAGTAAAACCTTTTTTCATCATTGACATACTCCTAATATTCCATTTTCCAACCGGCTTCAATAATGTTTGTCAAACAACCGGAAGCATTGCCAAATAAACCGTTTCCAGTTACAGTACCACAAGCTGCAGCAGCAGTTCCATTAGCATTATCAGCACAGCCACTTCCAAAATCAGAAATAGTACCGTTTTTATGCATATCCATTGAGAAAATATCTCGACCTGCTATATTAGGTTCTGCCATACCGTTAACATCAACTACTATAGATAGACATTTATTTGCAGGGTTATAACTTTCACATATTGCTGCTCCTGATGTTGTTTGAATGCAAAAACCACCCATGCCTGAAATTGCACCGCCTGCCAGGTTTTTATATGTTGAATTATTTGAAGTCATACAGCCTGTTTTGTCAGTTTTTATACAATTATTTTTGATGGTTTTAAAATATTTTGTGAAGAAATATGCAGGACCGCTTTCACATTTTCCATTAGTCTTATCTGAACAAGCATCAGCTCCGCCGGCGGTTGTTTCATAGAAATTATCTACATGTTCATCATTCATAATAGCTTGCGCAGCATCAGCGATCTGGGCATAAACTTTTTCCAATTGTGCAACATACAATCTGTTTTTATAGTTTTTCATAACACCCGGAATAGTCAAAACTGCTACAATTCCGACAATACCAAGCGTAATTAAAACTTCTGCCAACGTAAAACCTTTTTTCATATTTATCCTTCCGTAATTAATAGTTCATTGTCCAGTTGTCTTGTACAAGTCTGTTATAACAGCCAATACCTTGTGCAGAGGAAGTACATGCTCCGCCGTTTTCGAATAATCTGTTTTCTTTTGGATCAAGATTTATTGTGAATAAATCTCTTCCGCCAACATTTGGACCATCAGTTGCATTAACATCTATCACAAAAGTACAAGTTCCATTAGAGCAAAAGAATGCCATAGCTTCTCCGCTGCCTAATTTGAACCCTGCTCCGGGAGTTATTGTGTTAGCTTTGTCAACCGAAATATATTGTTGTGCAAATGATGAACCTGCATTATTTGTGGTTTTAAAATACTTGTTCATAAATCCTTGTGTATCAGCAACATAAGGGGTCTGATAAAAATATGATACATTGTTATCAGTACATGCCAAATTTATCGCTTGGGTTATTAATTCAATACTTTTTTTTAGTTTTGATGTATATAATCTTTTATGATAATCTTTCATAAATCCCGGCAGTACAAGCATAGCAATAGTTCCGATAATCGCCATTGTAACCAACAATTCGCCTATAGTTAGGGCTTTTCTCATACTTATAAAATCCTGCATTATGTACGTATATACAAATTATACAACTTTTTTCACATGTTTTCAAGTGCGCAATAAAGTTTTAATAGGTAAATTAGGCATGTCATTACGAGGACGAACGAAGAGAGGACGTCGTAATCTCCTGCAAATAAGTAGTTATTCTAAGTATAAGCAAAGAGTTTCAAAATCGTATTATTATTTGATATTTATCCGGAATTGACTTTTTTAAAATAATCATTATAACCATGCAAAATGTCCTCTATTTATATGATTTTTTTCAAAAATATTGAGGAAAATCTCTAAATGTTCGACAATATTAATAATATAAGTATAAGAAGGTAGTATAACTATGAGAATAAACGGCGGAATCCAATATGATACCAGCGGATTAACAGCTTCAATCCGGGCAATGCACCTTGACAGTGAAATTATCGGAATAAGCAATGAAAACATAGGCGGCTTTGATAAGGTTGGCTATCAGCGTAAAGAGGCTGTTGTTTCTTCATTTGCAGAATATTTAGGTGTTCATGCCCTATCAACGACACGTGACGATAAAGTTGGACGTATTGCGGTTTCTGACAAACCTTTGGATATTGCAATTGCAAATAAAGGTTATTTCCAAACTCAAAATGAAAACGGTATCAAACTTACGCGCGACGGTCGTTTTCAAATAGGTAAAGACGGAACATTATTAACTCTTGAAAATTCACAAGTTTTGTCAACTTCTGGAACTCCGATAAAATTCCCGTTCATTCCGCAAGATCTTAAACAAATTCGTATTGACAAATCCGGTAAAATCTCAATGTTTCACCCGGATACAAACAAGCTAACCTTAATCGGACAAATCGGGGTAGTAGATAGCAGCGGTATGGTTGTTATGGATCCGAATTTGAAACAGGGTTATAACGAATACTCAAACGTAGCTTTGCAGCAAGAGTTTCTGTCAATGATGCCGGTTATTAAAAATTTTGATGCAAACAGACAGATGTTTATGCTTCAAAATTCTGTTCTTGGCAAAACAATCTCACAATTAAGTCAGTAGTAAAAAATAGAGGCTTTATAAATGTATAACTTACAAGGAATAATTTCAAAAGGTACAAACAACGCACTTGTTCAATTTGATAAATTCGGACAAATTGCTAATAACCTTGCAAACTTTCAAACAACAGGTTATAAAGATGTAACGTTTGAGCAAATATTAAGAGAAGACGGTTATCTTACAGGTTCTGTCAGAACTAACTATACTCAAGGCTCAATAAGAGTAACCAGCAATCCTTACGATGTTGCAATCGATGGTGCCGGATATATTCCTGTAGTTTCTCCATCAGGGGAAGTTCAATATACTCGTGACGGGGCTTTTAGACAGGGTAAAGACGGTTATCTTACAACACGTGACGGGTGGATTGTCGGTGAAGGGATTCAGATTCCGACAAATTGCTTTAAATTTGAAATCAAGAAAAATGGTGATGTTTTAGCCTACGATTCTCGCGGTGATAAAGCAAAGAAAGTCGGAACAATTCCGCTTGTCAGATTTGATAATCCTGCCGGCATGGAGTCTGCTGATATGAACCGTTTGAAACCAACCGATGATGCCGGCGAAGCAAGACTTGTGAAAAATCACGATTGTATTAAACAAAACAATCTTGAGGCTTCAAATGTTAGTATTTATCGTTCAGCAACAGATTTGCTAAGGCTGAATGCTTCTATGCTTGCAAGTATGCAGATGATTAAGCTTGCAGATACAATGTACAACAAAGCTATCAATATAAGAGAAGCTTAATAATTAAACGAAAGGTGTAAAAGCTATGTACACATCATTAGACAGTATGGGCAAAGTTAGCCTTATGATGGATTTGATATCTCAAAGACAAAGGGCTTTGGGGTCTAATATCGCGAACGTTGATACACCAGGATATATAAGACAAGATATTGATTTTGGGCAATATTTAAGCAATATGAACAGCCCGTTAGAAACACAATTATCAGAAAAACTCGGACCTTCAGCTATTGCAATGGATAGAAGCGAAGAACCTGTTAATGCGGCTAATGAACTTTTGCAAATGCAGGAAAATTCAATTCTTTATTCTATGGCAACAAGAAGAATGACTAATATTGTTACAGAAATGAAAACCGTAATAAATGTCGGTAAATAATTAAGGCAGGTGATTTAAAATGGGTATAATGGAATCAATAGATATGGGTGCAAAAGCACTTCAAGTTCATGGAAAGCGAATAGATATCCACGCAAAAAACATCGCTAACCTTGATACTCCGAATTATGTAAGAAAAATTCCTGTATTAACCGCAGTTGATGATGTTTCATTTCAAGGGCTTATGAACAATATGAAAGAAGATGTTTTTGGAGTCGGGACACTTCCGTATCTTCAAGGCGGGGTTAATTTTTCAGGTGTCGTAGAAGATCCGACACTCGGGCATAAAATCTACAAACCGGGTCACCCGGATGCAGATGCTGACGGTTATATAAGAGCATCTAATGTAAATGCTATGGTTGATATTGCGGATGCGCTTGTTGCTCAAAGAGCCTACGAAGCCAACCTTGCGTTGGTAAATATTTCCAAAACTATGGCTCAAAGGGCTTTGGAAATCGGTAAATAATAAAATATATGTGAGTGAGTAAGTAAGAATATGTCTAATCTCAAAAATAGTATGCTGAAATATCAAAACGATTTTGCGATAAAATTTGCGCAGCTTATGCAGGAAAAACTTTATATATGGAAAGAAGCACAAATATCAAAACGCAAAAGTTTATATAGTTTAGGTGCTATTCTCGGCTATATAGGGATATCTTTACTTGGCTTTTTGCCTGCGAAAAATGAACATGATTATGATTTGACTTTTCACTGCTGGGCGGCGGTAATTCTTTTTATTGGTGCCATTATAGGAAATATTATCCATACAAATAAAGAATATCAAGGTATAATAAAAAAGACTCTATTTAAAGACCTTTTGAGGGTTTTTAATAAAGATATAACATATAATAATTCCTGTGTTGCAATTCCAACTGATGTATTTCGTAACAGTATGTTGTATCGCGAAGATCATATTCAAATACGACACGATGATGATAGTTTCTGCGGAGTATTTCAAGATGTAGAATTTAAAATTAACGAAGTTGATTTTGGATATGAATATGAAACTAAAAACGGAAAACGATATGCACCTGTTTTTAATGGTGTTGCTATGCATTTTAAAATGAATAAAGAAATTAAAACTCGTGTTTTAATTGTTTCAAAAAGTTCAAGAAAAAAAGCTCCTGCAAATTATGAAAAAGTTGAACTTGAGTATAATAAATTTGCAAAAAAATATAATGTATATGCAGAAAAAAGTGTAATGGGTGCATCGGGTCAAATTGAAGCCAGATACCTGCTAAATACTGCATTTCTGGATAGATTTATGCAAATTCAAACAAGTTTTAAGATAAATAATATGTGCTGTTCTGTTTATGGAGAAAATTTGTTAATAATGCTTTCTACAAAGCGTGATTTATTTGAAATGAATCACCTGTTTGGTCGAGTTGATGATACGCGCCAATACAAATCGTTATTTGAAGAATTTGCATCAGTGTTGTCATTTATTGATGTACTTAATCTTGCAAGCCGTACAAAACTGTAGTATTCTTGAAATATGAAGATTTCAAAATTTAAAAAATACCTCTCCTGGAATATTATTTCAGCCATAGGTTATTTAAGTTCGGTTATTACAATATCTTTTATTATAATGTATTCACTTGCTGCATCAGGCTTGAATATGCGTACCGATATTGATGGGTATTTTTATGATTATATTACAAAGCATATAATAATACCTTATATCGGATTTTACAAAGGTCAGCTGCTTATAATTGCCGCATTGTTGATAGGTTCGTTTTTTGAAAATAAATATTATGTAGAAAAAGAAGAATACGGCTTTAGAATTTTTGAAAATCATGAAAAAGGTTATTCAATCTTATTTACTACAGGGCTATTTTTAAACCTGATACCGCTTTATATCCTTTGTATGATATTTGTTTCGTGGATTTTTAAGTTTTTTGGAAAATAAATTAGATTATTTATTTGTTCCCTCCCCGCTCGGGGAAGAAGCAATTGCCAAGTTTATTTGCCTCTTAAAATACTTAGAGGAGTATTACAATATGAAAGAATTCTATTCCCTCCCCTGCTTGGGGAGGGTAAGGGTGGGGACTGATTTATGTTAAAATAAGAATATGAACAACAAATAAAAAGCAAGAAACCTTAAAAAAAGTAATCAGATTTTGAAATTTTATGTTGAGAACATTATTAAAGGAGTTTATAAAGAAATATTGAAAGACTTCTGTGATTAAACCCCTGCGGGACAATCCCCATCCCAGCCTTCCCCAAGTAGGGGAAGGACTCACTATAAAACCTATCTACATACAAGAACTGCTCATAAGTATTATAATATGCGGTTTGTATTGAAGATAAAATAATTGTTCTCTTCCCACACCAAAAGAAGGAGCAATTGCCAAGTTCGTAGTGTAGAGTAGATTGTAGTTTTTCCTGCCAACTAATGAGTTAGAATTTTTAATCCCACTACTCCGGATAAAATTAATAATATACATATAAATTTTAAAAAGGTAGTTGGTTCTTTAAATATCAATATTCCAAATATAACAGTTCCTATTGTACCAATTCCGGTCCATATAGCATAAGCCGTCCCCAATGGTAACTGTTTTAAAGATAATGCTAAAAAATAAAAACTTAATATCATTCCAAGTACAGTTAAAACTGACGGAACAAGCTGGGTAAAACCTTCAGAAAACTTTAATCCAACTGCCCAAGAAATTTCAAATAATCCTGCTACAAATAAATAAATCCACTGCATATTATTTCCTTTCATAAAAAAACCAGAACGAAATCTTTTAAGATTTTCTCCCTGGTTTTTATCCTTCCGTGTACTTTTGATATTCAAAAGCATTTTCTCTTGGTCCAGACCAATCAAATATTGCGGAACCCTAGAAAATTTAACATATTCAATAATTAAAATGGTGTCGACGGCGAGAGTTGAACTCGCACGGGTCTCCCCACACGCCCCTCAAGCGTGCATGTCTACCATTCCATCACGCCGACAGATATCAACAGAACAATTATATCACAACCAAATTAATTTGCCGAATATTTTTTATATACATCTACTACATTTTTATATGCAACAGGCACATGTGTAACTTTGTGGCTTAAATAATAAGGGTTTGTAAATACTGAAAAAACTTCCGCACTGACTCCTGCTGTTGTATTTGCAGCCATACGCAGTGCGCGGTTATTAATATCCTTTTTTGCAAATGTTCTTCTAAAAGGGTTATTGCTTTCATACAGATCGTATGTAACAGTATCTATAACCTGCGGAACCGGTGTGGAATCAACCCAGTTTGTTAATACAAACATATTTTGCTTAAACGCTGTTGCATCAATTAAATTCATATTTGTATTAAATCAAAAAATAAAAAATTTTGCTATTATTGAAAGTTAATACCAGCCGTAATATCTTGGACGCATATAATAATACGGACGAGACATATAGTAATAATGTTGGCGCTCAAGATAGTTTCTGACTTGCTGTTCATAAATCATTTGCTGCTGCAGCATATTATTGCGCTGCTGCTCTTCTACAAGTGCTTTTTGTGCTTTTAATTGTTGTTCTTGATAATATTCGTTCTTTTTATTTTGAACATAAGTATTATAATCCTGATTTAGTGAATTTAGAGCATTTGTTAATTGTTGATTGCTATATTTTGACAAATATGAATTTGCTGTTCTAAAAAATTCATCTTGTTTTGCGCTGATTTCAGATTCCGGAACATTCTCAGGAATTTGGTTTCTAAATTCTGACCATTTTGGTATTTTTACAAAATGTGTCAGTTTTGATATATTTTTATCAAGTTTTTTTTGCTCTATTTCTGCAATAACTTTATTTGCTTCATGAATTTGCTTATCATCACGTGCTGCTGTTCTTGCTTTATATGAATATGAAAGTTTTGTATTACTGTTTTCAGTTGTTGCCTGAACTTTCATCAAATTTTCGTAGCAGTAATTTTCGTTTAGCAATTCGTATGCATATTTATTAGCTGCTGTGTAATTTTTTAACTTTTTGTATGAAGAATATAAAAGTTCTTTATCCTTATATTGAGGTTGTTTAAGTTTTTGGGCGTAAGTAATTGCAGTTGTATAATTCCCAAGCGCATAGTAGCAGTTTGCAATAGAAGAGTTGATGAAATCATCTCCGGGATTTTCGTACATCTTGAAATAATTTAGAGCCATTGTATATTGACCGGTTACAAAATATAAGAATCCGAATGAATGGTTGACAATTTCCGGTTTGAAAACCTGATTGTTTCTATCCATGGATTTAATCTTGTTTAATATGCGCAAAGCTTCATTGTAGTTGCCTTTCGTATAGTTTTTGTCATAATATTGTAAGTATGCGGGGAAAAAGTTCGGATATTTTGTAAAAACTTTATTCCAATCACCTTTTGCGATAATTTTTTGGATTTTTTTTACATATTTATAATCTTCTTTTTCCTCTTTAGTAAGAGTTTTCAGAAACCTGTTTTCTTCCTCTTTAGATAAATTTATAAAATCGGCATCTATCTTTTCGGTACTCAAATTGTAATATTTGAGGTAATTGCCGTAGGGAATATTTTTTGTTTGAAGGCTGTCAGAATATATTGTGCGCACGGAATTTGCCGTAAATACATAACCTTGCGCAGCGTAAGCATTTACATTAAATAAACAAATAATGGTTAAACCCAGCAAAATCTTTTTCATTCCAACACACCTCATTTAATCATTCCAGCACATTCTTATTTATATAACGAAAATAATTAAAATTTGTTCATAAATTCCTCTGCCGGTAATGCTAAATATAAAATAGCAGAGCTTTATTGCCCTGCTATTTCTATCAAATATTATCAATCAGTTTACTAAACTTCTTTAAATACCAAAGAAGCGTTTTGACCGCCAAATCCAAATGAATTTGAAAGTGCTGCATGAATTTCTTTGTTAACCGCTTTATACGGCGCATAATTCAAGTTAGCAACTTCTTCATCTTGATTATCAAGATTGATTGTAGGAGGTACAACATTGTCATTAATTGCTTTAATACAAACAATAGCTTCTGCAGCACCTGTAGCACCAAGCATGTGACCGTGCATACTTTTTGTTGAAGTTACATATAATTCTGAATTTTCTGCTTTGTCTCCAAAAACTTTAGCAACAGCATGAGATTCAGCTTTATCACCCAAACCGGTACTTGTACCATGGGTATTTACATACTGAATTTCAGCAGGTTTCAAGCCGGAATCTTTTAATGCAAATTCCATAGCTTTTATTGCACCTGCACCATCCGGAGCCGGAGCAACAACGTCATAAGCATCAGCTGTTTGACCGTAACCTACGATTTCTGCATAAATTTTTGCACCACGTTTTTTAGCATGTTCATATTCTTCTAAAATAAGAACACCGGCACCTTCTGACATTACAAAACCGTCTCTGTCTTTGTCATAAGGACGAGAAGCTCTTTGAGGCTCATCATTACGTTTAGACAGGGTTCTTGCAGCTGAGAATGCACCAACACCAACGTCACAAATAGTAGCTTCTGCACCGCCGGCAACCATAACGTCAGCGTCACCCCATTGAATTGATCTGAATGCATCGCCAATTGAGTGTGAGCCTGTTGCACAAGCTGAAACTACAACTTTATTTATACCTTTGAAACCGTATTTCATAGAAATATTACCGGAAGGCATGTTTACAATCATCATTGGAACTGTGAAAGGAGAACATTTGTTCGGTCCTTTTTCAATGATTCTTAAATGGTTTTCTTCAAATGTTTTAAAACCGCCGGCAGCAGAACTTACAATAACTCCAACTCTATATGGATCTAAATCTTGCATTTCGTCCAACTTAGAATCTTTAATTGCTTCATCGGCTGCAACCATTGCAAATTGGATAAATCTATCCATTTTTTTAGCTTTTTTAGCATCCATATAATCGTCAGGGTTGAAATTTTTCACTTCACCAGAAATTTTAACAACATGTTTATCAACATCAATTAATTCAGATGTTGAAATACCGCTTTTACCGGCTTTCAGGCTTTCCCAAAACTTATCTACGCCGACACCAAAAGGTGTAACAGCACCAAGCCCTGTAATTACAACTCTTCTTTTACTCATGAGATATCCCTTTTTCCTTTAATAATAAATAATGCGAGAATGAAATCACAAAATCCCACTCTCGCAAATATAAAATCCAGTTTGAATAATTCAAAATTCAATTAGTGAGACAATTACTTACCTAATTTGCTGTCAATGTAAGAAACTGCATCTTGAACTGTTTGAATTTTTTCTGCGTCTTCATCAGGGATTTCGCATTTGAATTCTTCTTCTAAAGCCATAACTAATTCAACTGTGTCTAATGAATCAGCGCCTAAATCATCTGTAAAACGAGCTTCAGGTGTAACTAATTTTTCATCAACACTCAATTGATCTACTACAACTTTTTTTACTGTTTCTAATGTACTCATCTTTGTTTTCCTCTTATTATTTGTGTATTACTAAATACTTTTCTTGCAACATTATAACTTGTTGAATATTTTTTTGCAAGAAATTTACAATTTATCAATATTTTTGTAAATAATCTTTACTATATAATTAAACCGCCGTCAATTTGAAGAACCTGACCTGTTATATAATCAGCATCAAGAGCTAAAAATTTAACAGCTTTAGCTATATCTTCAGCTTCGCCCATTCTTTTTAGCGGAATCATTTTCATGTATTCATCAACATTGCCAAGGTCTTTTGTCATATCTGTTGCAATAAAACCAGGGGCAACAGCATTAACTCTGATACCGCGTGAACCTAATTCTTTTGCTAAAGATTTTGTAAAACCAACCAATCCTGCTTTTGCTGCTGAATAGTTTGCCTGACCCGGGTTGCCGTATAAACCTACTACTGATGTTGTGTTAACAATAGCACCTGATCTTTGTTTCATCATAAGTTTTACAACCGGTTTTGAAACATAAAACGCACTGCTTAAATTTGTGTTAATAACAGCATTCCATTTATCTTCTCCCATTCTTATGAATAAATCATCGCGGGTAATACCTGCATTGTTCAATAAAACATCAATTCTGCCGTATTTTTCAACGATTTTAGCAATATTTTCATCAACTTCAGATTGATTTGAAACATCAAATTTATAAGCTTCTGAATTTGAACCTAAAGCTTTTAATTCTTCAACGGTTTGATTTGCGGCATCAACATTGCCTGCATAGTTAATAACAACATCGCAGCCTGCTTTTGCAAGTTCTATTGCACATGCCTTGCCGATTCCGCGAGAGGCGCCTGTTACTAATGCGACTTTCTTATCTGTCATAATTTCTCCTTATTGTTTGTCTATTAAGCAATCGCCATTTCTTCTTTTAAAGCAGAAATAGTACTTTCTAAAGATTCTTTGTCGTATATATTATATGTTTTTACTGTTGGGTCAATTTTTTTATTTAATCCTGCTAGAACTTTACCCGGTCCGATTTCGATAAATGTATCAACATCTTCTGCTATCATTTTTTGAATTGTTTGTGTCCAGTGAACAGATGAATAAATTTGACGAGGCATTTTATTTTTAAATTCTGTGTTTAAAAATGTTGCATCGGCATCAACATTTGTAAATACCGGAACTTGTGCATTATTTAAATCAAGTTCAGAAACAAAATTCGCAAATTCGTGACCTGCATTTTCCATAAATTTAGAGTGAAAAGCTCCTGAAACAGCAAGAGGAACGACTCTTCTTGCGCCTGCTGCTGATAATAATTCTCCGGCTTTAGCTACAGCTGCCTCGTCACCTGTAATAACGACTTGAGCAGGTGAATTATAATTTGCTACATCAACATAACCAACACTTGATGCTTCTTCAAGAGCTTTTTCAAGACTGCCTTCCGGAGCATTCAAAATAGCAGCCATAGCGCCGCCTTTTGTTGCACCCATCAAATCAGCTCTTTTTTGGATTGCTTTTAATGTTGTTTTTAAATCCATAACACCTGATGCATACATTGCACAATATTCACCTAAACTGTGACCTGCTGTACAGCAAGGTTCAAGACCCAATTGTGATTTGAAAGCTTCTAATGCTGCAATAGACATTGTAACTATTGATGGCTGAGTATTAACTGTTTGTTTCAAGTCTTCATCAGGACCTTCAAAACACATTGTTGTAATACTTTTACCTAAAACTTTATCTGCCGTATCAAAAACATTTTTTGCAGCTTCAAAGTTTTCATATAAATCTTTTCCCATGCCAACAGCTTGAGAACCTTGTCCCGGAAATAAAAAAGCAACCTTTTTTGTCATACCTTTACTCCTATTAAATTAAAATTTTGTAACTCACATTCTGATAAAGATTCTAGCAAATGCCTTCACGAAGTCTTACAACTGCAGCACCCCATGTCATACCTGCTCCAAATCCGCATAAAATAGCTGTTGAACCAAGTTTAATTTTACCTTTTTCAACTCCTTCAACAAGTGCGATAGGAATTGAAGCCGCTGATGTGTTTCCGTAATATTTGATATTGGAAATAACTTTTTCATCAGAGTAATCAAGTCTTTGCTGCAAAGCTTCAATAATTCTTTGATTTGCCTGGTGAGGAATTAGATAATCAATATCTTCAGCTTTCATACCGGCTTCATCAATACATTTATCGACATATTTAGGCAAAGTTGTTACAACAAATTTGTAAACGTCACGTCCTGCCATGTGGATATGAGAATCAACCGGATCGCATGGTTCTACAAGCGGGCAATTTTTACCTGGCATATTCATGTAAATATACTGTCCGATTGTACCGTCAGCTCTAACATCAAGTGATAAAACGTCGTCAATACCGTCTTCGGCTTCGGTTACAACAAAAGCTCCGGCGCCGTCACCAAATAGAATAGATGTTCCGCGGTCTTCCCAATCTACAAGGCGGGAATTGTTGTCAGCTGCAACAAGTAAAATCTTTTTATATAGTCCTGAACCGATTAAACCTCTTGCAACTTGCAGAGCATAAATCAATCCAGTACATGCTGCTGTTAAATCAAATGATGGCACAAATTCCGGAATGCCAAGTCCTGCTTGAATATTACAAGCTAATGCCGGATATAATTGAGGAGGTGCGGAAGCTGCGGCTATTACACAATCTATCTCTTCAGGTTTAAACCCTGATTTTTTAATAGCTTGTTTTGAAGCTTCTATACCTAAATCTATAGCACTTTCATTTCCTGAAACTACTCTTCTTTCTTTAATACCTGTTCTGGTATAAATCCATTCATCAGAGGTTTCATACAATTTTGTTAAATCGTCGTTTGTTAATACAGTTTTAGGTACACTGTATCCTACACCTGCAATTCTTAATGGTTTAACATTTTTTGACATAATATTTTCCTATCTGTTTATATTTTCTGCAATTTTAGAGTTTATATCCTTGTTAAGCACTCGAACCGCTGCTTTTACCGCATTTTTCATAGCATAAGATGAACTGCGCCCGTGTGCAATAACAGAAATACCTTTTACTCCTAATAATAGCATACCGCCAAAATCTTCCCAATTAGTTCTTTTTAAAATTCTTCTTAAAAACGGTTTTGCTAACAAACCGATAATGCAGCCTAACAAATCAGATTTAAATTCTACTGATATCATTTTCAAAAGCATTGATGCTGTGCCTTCTGTAACTTTTAATGCAATATTACCAGCAAATCCGTCACATACTACAACATCACATTTATTTATAAATAATTCTTTACCTTCAATATTACCGGAAAAATCAATTCTGCCTTGTTCGTGCATTTCTTTTAATAAAGGATATGTTTCTTTAACAAGTGCATTACCTTTACCTTCTTCTTCTCCGATACTTAAAATACCCACTTTAGGGCTTTCAATTCCAACGACATCTTTTGCATAGACCAAACCCATTTCGGCAAACTGTGCAAGCATTTCAGGGGTACAATCACTATTTGCTCCGCCATCGATTAATACAACGGGTTTTTTCATTGTAGGCAAGGTAACTGCAATTGCAGGTCTTGAAACACCATGAATTCTGCCTAAACCAAACAAGCTTGCAGCCATTGCTGCGCCCGTTGAACCTGCTGAGACAACAGCTTCACATCTGCCTTCTGCAACAGCTCTTACGGATGCTACAATTGATGAGTCTTTTTTCTTACGAATAGACTGTCCTACAGCTTCACCCATTCCAATAACTTCAGATGCGTGTGTAATTGTATAGTCAATCTTGTCAAGATCGATTTTAATTCTTCTTTTATGACCTTTTGTGCCGCAATCAGAATATATACAGCCGGCAGATTTAATTCTGTCAAGCTCGGCCTGAATCTCATCTTCTCTACCAACAAGCTCAAGACCGACACCATATTCTTGTGCCGCCCATAATGCACCTTCAACTATTGCTTGAGGTGCGTAATCTCCGCCCATTGCATCTATTGCTATTCTTGCCATATCCTTCTCTCTCCAAAGTTTGGTTGAAAACCAAAAGCGGTAAATTTAATTGCCGCTTTTGATTTTTACATTTAATTATTCTTCTGTTTTTTCTTCTGAAGTTTCTTCAGCTTTAACTTCTTCTTTTACTTCTTCTGCTTTTGGAGCTTCTTTTTTAGCTGCCTTTTTAGCAGTTTTCTTAGCAGGAGCTGTTGCAGCCGCTGCTGCTTTGTCTGCTAATCTTACAGGTTGGCCTTTGTAAGTGCCGCATGCTGTACATACTGTATGTGTTAAAACTGTTTCGCCACAGTTAGGACATTTTGTTGTTTCAGGCTTTGTAGCTTTCCAATTAGCTCTTCTGCTGCCTTGAGCCGAATGCCCTGTTCTTTTCTTAGGTACTGCCATTTTGTCTTTCCTTTTTTATTTTCTTGTACTTACTAACTGTTTGTTGGGTTAATTTGGATATTTTTAAAGACATCCAGTCTTGGATCAGTGGTATTTTCTTTTGCAAGAAATTCCCTTCCTTTACAATTAATACCACAAACTTTTTTATTTGGAAGGTTTAATATTACAGATTGATACAATAAGTCATAAATATCAATCTCTTTTTCGCCGTTTAAATCTGTTACAAATTGACCGTCTTTGAGTTCAAATTCCTGTCCGGATTCTGTATATTCACCAAGTAACGAACCTTTTGAATACAATTCATCAAAGTCAAAATCCAGATCATGTTCAAATTTGTCAAGGCATAAATCACATTCAAGATTAACCTTTCCTGTGACGTGACCAGAAATCTCTATAAATTCACCAAGAGATTTTGCACATAAATCCGCATGGATAGGAGTAACACAATCTATACCTTCGATTTGCTCATCAAAAGTGCAATATAGTGTTTTATTTTCGGCATTTTCTAAATCTTCAATTAATAAAATCTTTTCCATAATCTTAAATTTTACATATACTGTTCTTCCTGGATTGCAAGGGCTGCAATTTGGTTGGAAGCAAAACAGACTTTTTTCAATGGTCCTTCTGTATCTTTCTCAATTATAACTGTGTTTGGAGACTGCATTCTTTCAACAAGTTCCTGATAAAGAGCCTGAGCTTCTTTAACATACAACACAAGCGGTGCTGTTGAACCTTTAATAAATACTAAAACTGCGTAGCGTTTTTTAATATTTTGCGCATTCATTCCTTGAGGATTAAATTGTTGAGCCATAATTATCTCCTTTTTCGTATATGTATTTTAACGGAAAAATACATGAAAATCAACCATTTTCGGTATAATTATCAGCAAAGCTTTTCGATATGCACCTTTCGTGGTATAATTTGTGTAATTAAGGAGCTTATTTATGTGGGACAAACTCAAAGAACAATTTAATCTGCTTAAACTTGAAAAGAAAAAGCTTTATCTTATTACAAGTTCTGATAAATTTATTTCAAAAGATGATTTTTTAGATGCGATAGCGTCATCACTTCAAGGTGGGGTTGATATTGTGTGTTTGAGAGAAAAATCCATTCCGGATAATGTCATAGTAGAAATTGGGCATAAAATAAGAACTCTTTGTGATGAATACGGAGCAACATTTATAGTAAATGATCGGCCGGATATAGCGCATATTGTTGAAGCTGATGGAGTTCATCTCGGGCAAAATGATATAAGTATAGCTGATGCAAGAGAAATTGTTGGTGCGAATGCTATTATCGGAAAAACAACCCAAAACCCGGATCAAGTTATCAGTGCTGTCAACAGTGGCGCAGATTATATTACCCTAGGTCCTGTATATACAACACCTTCTAAAATATCTGAGTCTATAGATATGAGTGCTGTCAGATGGGTTAATGAAAATGTTGATATCCCCTCATTTATCACGGGTGAAATAACTTTAGACAATATAAGCGAATTAACAGCCGCAGGAGTTAATAAAATTGCTTTGACTGATTCAATTATATATGCAAGAATTCCTGAATATGCGGCAAGAAATTTCTTGAAATACTTGTCATAATCCCTCAAGTGGCTATTTTTTATATAAAAACTTGACAACCCCCGGAACCGAATGCTATAATTACTACAGATATAATAGTCCTTTTGTGTAATTTACCTTTTCAAAAATTTGCTATACGAGCTGCAAGATTTTTTGAAAGGAAATTTTTATGACAAATAACGAATTAGTTCATGTAAACGGTTACACAAGAAAAGATGGTACAGATGTAAGCGAATACTATAGGAGTGCGCCAAATTCAGGCGGCTTCGGAGAAAAGGAATCATACAATGCCGGGGCGCAAGACTATTTGCATAATCCGGAATTGTATAATGATAGTAGTTTTGACCCGGCTTCCATGCTGCTTCAAGGCGGTGTAGAAGAAAATGTTTATAACCCGAATTATATTTATCAAAACCCGGATGGAAGTTATAATATAGGGATTTCAAACTCTGAAGATGACACATTATATGAAGATCAAGATGCAGCAAGTGCCAATGTTCCATTGGTAAATGATGCAATAAATATTTTATCAACAGAAACTCCTCAAATACCTGAAAAAATAGATAATATAATTGACAAAATTGAACAAAATCACATACAAAATGTATCAGTAGAAAAGACCCTGCTGGATAATCTGGTAAATGCAAAAGATCAAAAAGTATATTCTAAAATTTATCCTAAATATCTTAAACAAAAAGAATATAACAGTAAAACCGGAGCATTTATAAAAAGATTCAAATATGCAAACTACAACAACGACTACCAAATGCTTTATGATGATTTGCAAAATTATAAAAGTGATTTTAAAGATGTAACTGGACGTAATTACATTAATAGACCTTTGAAAGCAGAGCAAAAAGCTTTAAGTATACCATTTTTTACTAATGAATTTAAGAGAAAAACAGTAGACGCAGGAATGACTCTTCCAATCTTTGGTAGCATTCCAGATGCTCAAGAAATGTGGAAAGCAGCCTCTTTTGATTTTACAGAAAGTGAAGAATATATCAAAAGAAATGGGGCTTTGGTTTATCGTGTATCAGATATTCAAAGTAAAGAATTTCAAGATATTATTAAAACAAAATTGAAAAAGTCTAATATGAATGATTCAGTCGGAATGATATATCATGCTGATAGTAATTTATCAAAGCAGATTTCAGTATCAAAAGGATTAAAAAAAACATTTCAAAAATACCAAGCATATCTTTTAAATGGTGGAATTATAAAAAACAAAAGTATATATCTTGGTGATAATCCAAACTTAGCTTTATCTTTGGGGCATGTTGATATTCCATATATGTTCATAGATAAAGATGAGCAATTATGTTCAATAGTATTAGATGTATATGACTTTGATCCAAATGATAGAGATTGGAAAGTAAGAGTTGCTGCAGATACTCAAACTGCAGGTATAACCAGAAAATATTATTCTATTAATATAGTGAAAACTCCACCACAAATTTGGAAAAATTGGGTAATATATATTCAACCGAAAAGCTATTTTTTACAAAAACCATAAAATATAACTAATAAGATATTTAATGGGAAAAGGAGCAATAATATTGAGTATTTTAGGGTATAATTATCTAAACATATAGATATTGGATTATATATATTCTTCAACAGCCAATTGCAAAGTTTTATAGAATATAATATTGATACAAGGTTTGATAAATAACAGCCTAGTAATATCAAATTTAATATAGATACCGGATTATAATAATCTAGACAGAATAATAAAACTGGTAAACTACCAAGCCATATACCTATCAATACGACCAATACTATTTTGTAAATCCAAAATAAAATCTTTTTCATTGTAAAAATATTTTAACATATAAGAAGGTAATATCCATCAGTCAACTATCTCTTTTTAATTGAGAACTGAAGAAGTAAGGTTCAAAAACCTTACTTCTTTGGTATAAAACATTGCTTCAAATGACCCGGATTGGAAAGTACAAATAGCAAGAAAAGCTCAAGAGTTAAATACTGCAAGAATGTATTATTCAATTATAGTAGTAAAAACTCCTAAAAATGTACTTAACCAATGGTTGATAAATTCAAAAAACTATAAATAAAATAGTAAACTATATATAATAAAAAATAGATAATAATTAAAATGAAAAATGAAAAGGTTAGATATATATTATGTTTAGATATTTTATTACTTACTAATAATCTTGTTCCATTATAAAATGAAACTATTATAGATAAACTTGGTAATATACTAAGAATAATCCAAATAAATAGTTTTATATAATAAAACAAGTCTAATTTTGTATTAACTTCTAAAAACATAAATAAAAAGCCAAATAATAATATTGGAATTATTATAAAATTCCATAGAAAGTAAATTATAAATAATAAAGATAAATAACCATATAGCAATTTCTTTTTCATAATATATAGTTTATCAGAATAAATGTTAATAACCATCAGTCAACTCACTGTTTTTAAACCATTAAACGTTAGTTGTCAAAGATGGTGCTATAGATATGAATTGGCGGACAAGATCACTATCCCATTGTATTCCGGCGCCTTCTTTAAGGATTGCACAGGCTTTTTCGATTGGCATACCTTTTCTGTACGGTCTGTCACTAACCAGCGCATGGTAAGCATCTGCAACTGATACAATTCTTGCTGCTAACGGAATTTCATTACCTTTTAATTGCTCAGGATAACCTTTTCCATCAAGTCTTTCGTGGTGATATTTTACAATCGGAATCAAATCTCTTAATGCTTCATTTGGTGCTAATACTTTTTCTGCTCCGATTACAGGGTGTTGTTTCATGATTTCCCATTCATCATCATCAAGTTTACCCGGTTTTTTAAGTACGGATTCAGGGATACCGATTTTTCCAACATCATGAAGCAGTGCGCCGACTTTAATTCTTTCAACTTCGCTTTCCGGAAGGTTTACTGCACGAGCTAGAGCTTCTGCATATCTTGATACAGATGTTGAGTGACCTTTTGTGTATGGGTCTTTTGCATCAATTGCACCTGCTAACGATGTAACCATTTCCATCAGGTGGTTGTGGTTCATAATCTCTTCTTGGTTGAATTTGTGAACCAATTCTTCTTCAAAATTGATACCAATTTGTGAGTGGCGTTTTGCAAGAACTTCTGCAAATGAATTTAGTGCAACATCGTCCCAGAAGTTGAAATCAGAAGAACTTACTATTGCAGACATACCTTCTTTATAGCCTTTTGCCTGCGAAATAAACATAGCCTGTTCTGCAAGGATTAACAATTTTTCCTGATCGATAGTGCATTCAGGGAATGTAGAAATTCCAACAGAAACCTTAATTGGTCCCACATCATCTACAAAGCAGCATGACAGGCAATATGTAATATATTCTGCCAGATATTTTGCATCTTTTGTATTTGTTTCCGGCATGATTACAGCAATTTCATCCCCGCCGTATCTTCCTGCTGAGTCGTTTGCTCTTATATTTTGTTTAATTTTCTCGGCAATAGTTTTGATAACCTCATCACCTTTAGCGTGCCCGAGTTCTCTATTGATTTTTGAAATATTGTTTACGTCAAACATTACGACTGATAATGGTGTTTCATTGTCTTTAGCCCGTGTAAGCTCTTTTGCAAGAATTTCCTGGAAACCTCTGTGATTGTATAATGATGTAAGGGTATCAGTGTTTGCAAATTTGCTTGTCTGCTCTTGTAGTTGAAGGTTGTGTATAAACATTCCCATATAATTTGAGAAGAAATTAACAATATTTGTATTAATATTGGTAATCCCCTGCCCTACAAGCATTACTCCGATACATTTGTTAATGGAAACCATTGGTACAATAACTGAACTGGTTTTCATTAAATATGGAATATTCAAATAATTGATATTATCTTTGTCTATAATTGACTTGGTTTTGAAACTTTTTATAATCGGATTGTTTTCATCAGACATAAAAATTTTTGATGAGTATGTATTGCCGGTATTGCTGTATAATTTAAGATTTATACATTTTGATTTTTCGTGGAAAAGTCCAAATCCGACAAAGTTCCATTTTAACTGGCTTACACAAATATTATTCAATTTTGAAAACAAATCTGCCATGCTTTTATTATTTTGGAAAGCGTCAGAGATCCCTTTCATAATTTCAAAATAATTAATATTTGAAGCGGCTTTCTTTTGGTTAACTATATATTCATTAGTATAAAGCTTTGGTCTTGTTCTTGTTGTGTTGAAGTTGTTGATAGTTTCTACAATGCTGTTGAGGCTGGCTTCTTCTGCAACAGAAATCGGCTTGATAAGATTATCAAGCTTCTTTTTAGTCTTTTTAAGCTCACTTGATTCATCAGGTTTAACTGTTGGGGTGTTATCATTTATAGGCACAGAAATCATTTTTAAGTTTTCCGGCGGGTCTATAGTTTTTCCCATAGGATTTGAACTTAAACTTTTCTTTTCCTTTTTTATGGTTTTATTTAATTCGTTTTTATTTAAGTTTTCCAACAGAATCTACCTACAATTTCCTTCTATAAATCCTGTAATAAAAAATATTTGACAAAACTGTCACAATTTTTTACATTACTAAACAATTTTATCTCATATAATTCTAAAATCAATCCTGCAAACAGACGGAAATTTCGCATTCCGGGTTGCAGGAATCCTTATAGTTTTATACTTCTACTACATTTATAGTATAAAACATGTTGTTTGATTTTTCTATCGTTGAGAGCTTTTTGTTAATATATGTAACAAAAGTAATTCAAATTCTAAAGAATTTATAAAACATATCCGATATACACATTGTAATCAGAAAACTGTAAGGAGTGTATTAAAATGTCAGAGAAAAAGATTATGGCGGTAGAAGACTTAATGGTAGATTATGCTGAAATGACCAGTTTTGATTTTGGTTCATTAAGCAATGAAGAAATGGATACATTAAATAAAATCACAAATAACGAATATTCTAAAAAACCTTATGCGTTTAAATATGGAAATTTCAAACTTGTGGATTTTTTCCATTCATTATTAACTGATCAAGGTTAATAGCTGTTAGATTTTGGAGATATGTGTTATGAACGAAAGAGAAATGTTTGAAAAGGGTTGTTTTCTGCCCGAATGGGCATCTGATACGCAAGAAGAAATAATGCCGATATCAGGTGTTTATACAAGACAAAACAAAGACCTTCAAACCCTGTTAAAAGAACTGGACGGAATAAAAGACCGGATACAAGAAATTCAAGCCAGACAATGGCACTTAGCAAGACTAATTCATTTTCACGAAAATGAGCTTGCAAAAGATTAACGACTACCAGACACACTACACATAATAAAAAGCCATAAAATAATTTATGGCTCTTTTTTTGTACAATTTTGTACAAGGATTTGGTTCAGGGCTGCCAAATTCAAAATTTAAGCGGTCATGAGTTCATTATCAGGTTTTCCGACCGTTTGTATTAATGCGTCGATTACTTTAGGCATCTGGCAGATAAAAGAATAATGGCCGTTTCGCAAAGAACATCTTTTACAATCACAATTGATGGAATAACATTCAAGTGCTTGTTCCGTCCAATTCTGGGTGATAGATTCAGACATTTCTTCATTTCCGGGCATGTACATGTCAACATTTTCAGAAATTATTCTATCCATATATGCCTCCCAAAATTCTTAAAACCTACCCAATATAATTTTAATCGATTAAGTACTTACTTCAATCCTCTATTTATATGATTTTATATCAAATTAAGACATGATAAGGCGGCGGCAGGAATCTGCCGCCGCCTTATTGTAATTAAGTCTATATAAAATAGTCTATTCTTCTACCGGAGGTTTTGGAGGACAGTTACAAACCGGTCTTACCGGATTCATGTGATGTCTTTTGTCCATGCGAGCTTTTCTCGGGCAGTTTTTAAATTCTTTTTTAGCATCAGCTTTCAGCTTATCTAACTTTTTAACTTGCTTAGAGGTAAGAATAGCTTTAAATTCATCTTTACTTTGTTTGTGAATATCACGCATTTGTCCTTTTAGGGCATGTAATTCTTTGTGAATAGGTGCAAGTTTTTCCTGTCTTTCTTTTACGGTTAATTTTTCGTTAAAGATGGTTTCCATTTCTTGATGTTTTACTTTGATTTGTTCTTTAATTGGTTCCATTGCGGTTTTAGCTTTTTCTCTAATTTGTTTAGCTTGAGCCTTTTGTGCATCGGTCAATTTCAATTCGTCTTCAAACTTTAGCATATCAAAATGCGGTTTATGCATTTTACCTGGGCAGCCAAATTGAGGAGCCGGAGCTTCATTTTTGATAGGACACGGACCTTGTGGCTGTAAAGCTGCTTCTTCTTGTGCAAATACTTGAGTTGTAGCGGTAAGTGCAATTACACCAGCTAAAATTAATAATTTTTTCATTTAACTTCCTTTCATTTTGTATTTATACACTCTTGAGTTATTAAAACCTCTATACTCAAATAACGATCTGAGAATAAAATTGTTCATTTTTGGGTGGAAACCCTTGCTATTTGTCTTTCACCATCAGAAAGATTGTAACTCCCATAACGATAAGACCACATAATTGACCCAGTAAAACCAAAGGCATAAGAACAAAAACATTAGCACTTTGCTGGGCAAAATTTGCGTATATGCCGGATCCGATAATGATTATAATTTGTACAAACCAAATAGCAGCAAAACCTGCAAAAAATTTTCCTGCGTTTTGTGGTGAAATACTATTAAATCTTCTTTTTATTAAAGATAACAAAGGGAAAAAATGAATAAACATATATAATATTGCAATAGTAAACATTATCTGAATCAAAAATAAAGGATCGTTTTTTGTCAACATTATATAAACGGGAATTAAAACCATAGATAAAAAACCAAAAATCATCCAAAAAATAAACCAGAACAGTATGAACCAATTTAATTCCGAACGAATTGCCGTATTTTTATAATCAAAGCTGTTTTTAAAAGCTAATAAATAATAACTAAACACATTATGCATAAAACTTTTCCTAAATGCTCCAAATATTAATATAATATGAAAAATAACTATATGCAATTTGTAAATGCGATTGTGATATAATAATTTTGAAAGGAATTTAGGTATGACAAAAGTTACACTTAATCCAATAACAAAACCGGTAGCAAGAAAAATTGCGCAGCTAAAAAGTGATATGGTATTTTCTGCAGTAACCGGAGATTATAAGGGGTTTAAAACAGCATCAAAGGCACATGCCAAATTGGCTGTTGAAAATTTTGACTTGCTAAAATCTATTCCCAGCCCGTCAGTAAATGTTCCTTTGTTTTCAAAAGCTGGATTGAGAATGGCAAAAGTGTGGATTTTAAACAAACTCAGAATTAAAACTCCTGAAGAAAAACTGTTAAGCCAAATGGCAAAACAAGAAAAATCTAGACATAGACTGTAAAATTATATTCAATTCGAAAACTTGTTCCTAATATAAAACAGCTACCTGATACTGGGTTTCGAGGTCAATTTAAATTCTTCAAATCTCTTGCACCATGGCTTTTAATTATTGCCGTAATAATGGGGGATGGGGGAATTTTCTGTTGGTATAGTTACATAAATTCTCTCCTTTAATAGTTGCAAGTGTAACTCAACTTATTGCTTCAATATCTTTGCTGTTAATTTTCTTTTTTGCATCAATCCGATTGTATCGGTGGTATTAATGTGTGTTTGTACGATGTGTTTATTTGCGGTCTCAGCACCGCAGCAGGTTTTGCTTATAAAAAATGCAAAGGGCGGAGAACTCCTGGGTGCATCTTGCTCACAAATTTCTTTTAACCTTGGGAATGCTCTTGGAGCGTTTATAGGCGGAGTACCGGTAACTCATGGTTTAGGATATCAATATACTGCGCTACCCGGGGTAATTTTTACCCTCATAGGTTTTGTTGCATTATTTTATTTTTATAAAAGATACGAACAACCTCTGTCTGTTAGAAACCATCTTTTGCTAAAATAAGAAATTGCAGAAAAAATTTTGCCTTCGGCTAAAGTACTCCACAACTCATTCGTGCTTGAACTCAAACGAAGCTTTCATATCAAAACCTGATAAATAAAAAAGACGATAACATTTGTTATCGTCTTTTTTATGGTGGAGCTAGTAGTTTGACTAGCACTATTCTCTAAAATACTGTAATTATATTTTTAAATAAATATTTTTACTTAAAAATATTTAACAGAATAAAATTGATTTTATAATAATTACCTAAAATTCAACTACTACAAAAGTTTTAGCTATAATATCTTTTATTAGAAATGGGATTTAAATGGGAATTTTTAAAGCACATTATGGGAATTTAATGGGAATGTTATAGTTTTATATGAAAATTAAACTTGAAATAATAAACGACAATTAATGATATTTATCCAATTAATGCTAGTTTATTTAATTAACTGAACCCATAAAATATCGGGGGTATATATTAATACAGTTTTTCGCAATTAATTGTTTAAGTGAATCAATTGTTCTTGTTCTTGCCAGTTTAAAGTTTTTATATTGAACAATTTCGACACCGTTAAATCCTTTGGTTGAGTACCTTTTAGAATTGTTTCAACAATTTTTGGAGACAAAAATCTTAAATTCAAAATTTGTTTTATATAACTATTATCTTTTAAATTCTCTAGTTTTTGAATTTCTTTTGTATTCTTCGCTTTTCCTGTCAGCAACAATTCATGCCAATAATAGCTTTTCACAATTGCTTTTACTAAATTGTCATTTATAAATATTTCATCTTTTGAATTTGAATCAAGAATTAAAACTTTATTGCCTTTAGAATTTGTTGTTGAAATCCTTACATCTTTTTTAATTGTTATAAATTCTTGCTTAAAAGTTTTTAGTTCTGCAATATCTTGAATATCACCACCTAAGTTATACAAGAATTTTTGAATTTGATTTTTATTTAAATTTATTTCTATCCAATCTTTTGAAATAACTATTTTTTCAATTATATTTTGTATAATATTATGATTTATAAAATTTATTG